>JAEUNS010000224.1 GCA_016790005.1 Zoogloeaceae bacterium | reverse complement strand
GAGTCGACGATCAGCTCGAAGGGCAGCGCCTTTTCAGCAAGCATGATCCGGATCTTGCGGGCATAGGGGCTGGTGAGCGAGGCATAGAGTTTCATGGCGTTGTTCTCAGAGTGGCGCCCAGGCGCCGATCATTATTTCGCGGATGACATGCAGCTTGCCATGGAAGAAGTGATCTGCACCCGGCACGACCACCACGGGCTGTTCCAGCGGCCGCGCCCAGTCGAGCACGTTCGCGAGCGAAACCGTTTCGTCGAGTTCGCCATGGATCACGAGACTGGGAATGCCCTTGGGAATCGGGCCGGTCTCGTAGTGGCGGGCGCCGTCGGCAGCCATGCCCGCCGCCAGGCCCACGAGCGCGAGCCTGCGCGGAGGCGTCATGCCGTCGGCCAGGCGGGCTGCAACCCGAGTCTGCACGAACCCGCCGAACGAAAACCCACCCAGTGCCAGCGGCAGAAAGCCCCAGCGCGATTGCGCCCAGCTGATCACCGACAGGATATCCTCGGTTTCGCCGATGCCCTGATCGTGCTCGCCCTCACTCTCGCCAACGCCCCTGAAATTGGGGCGCAGCGCCGCATAGCCCAGATCGCGAAAGACGCGTGCGAGCGTATGCGCGACCTTGTTGGTGTTGGCGCCGCCGAACAGCGGGTGCGGATGGCAGACTACGGCAATTCCGCGGACCGATTCCGGCGCATCGATGAGCACATCGATATTGCCTTCCGGGCCTCGAAGCAGGGCTTTTTCGGTGGGTAGCGGTCGGCTCATGCGCTCACTCCTCAGTCGGCTAGTTGCAGGCGGGCGACCACCCGGCCATGGACAAGGTGCTCGTCGATGATTTCGTCGATGTCTTCCTTGTCGACATAGGTGTACCACACGTCGTCGGGATAGACGACCAGCACCGGGCCCTCGTCGCAGCGATCGAGGCAGCCGGCCTTGTTGATCCGCACCTTGCCCTTGCCTTTCAGGCCCAACGCACCGATACGGTCCTTGGCATAGGTCTGCAGGTCGGCCGCCAGATGGTTGTTGCAGCAGGTGTCGCCCGCCTGGCGCTGGTTGCAGCAAAAGAATACATGGTGGCGGAAATGGCTCATCCGGTTTCTCCGAGATTCAGGCGCATCAGCGCACAGGTTGGTGCGCCCAGGGGCCTGCAGACGTCGCGCGATTATAGCTGTCATCGCGCGATTGGCGGCGCGGTGCGTGGGTCAAAGTTCCCTCAGGTGCTCACCCCGCCACAGACCCAGCCCGGACAGATAGCCCAGCGCGAGGAATGGCCAGAGCGTTGCGGTCAGCTGGGTGAGACCATGGAAGTTGAGGAAGTTTCCATGTCCGAGCAAACGCTGGTCGGCCAACAGATAAGGATTGTCGGGAATGAGGTTGGCCAGCGTGGTGGCAATCAGCAAGCCGATTCCGGCGAGCGCATGTTGCTGGATGCGGGGCAGGCCAAGTGCGAACACCAGCATGAAGGTGCCCCCCAGGAGTCCGTAACGGGTGCCGGGCGTGAGCCAGACAGCGGGCGATCCCGGCACCAGAAAGGCACTGGTCGCGATCGCCTTGATGGCGAGGCCCAGCACGATCAGCAGCGCAATCGACGCAGCGCCGCCCGACTTCAGCATGCAGCGCATCAGCAGCCCGACTGCCACCAGTCCGCTCGCAACCATCGCCGCCTCGATGCGGATGAAGCGTTCAGGAGCGAAGGGCAGTGGCGTCGGTACACCGATGAAGTCCCGCAGGTCACCATTGGCAAAAACAATGGTCTCGGGCAAGGCCAGGCTGAGCAGCCACAGACCCACCAGCACCAGCCCGGCGTCGCCGGTGCGTCCGGGGATGACGCGTTGCGCGCGCCAGCATTGTAGCCAGCCGCCCCGGTCGAAGGTCGCCTTGCCCCAGAACGTGCCCAGAATCGCCCCGATGAGGCTGCCGAGGGCGTTGCAGCCCAGATCGACGTTGGACGAAACCCGGCTGGGCAAGAAATTCTGTGCGGTCTCGACCGAAAGACTGAGTGCTGCGCCAAGCAGCGCCGCGACGAGCAGTCGGCCCAGCGTGCCGAAGCGCTCGCCCAGGGCCGGTACCGCAACGAAACCCAAGGGCACGAAGCCCAGTACATTCACGACCAGGTCCTCGACGCGCACGTACTTCGGCCATGGCTCGAACAGAAAGTCGAACACCGGCAACCCCGACGCCTGCCAGCCGGCGAGCGGATGCAGGCAGGCGTACGCGACCAGCAGCGCGTAGGCCGCTGCCAGGGTTCGTGCGAGAGAGTGGGGGCCGTTCAAGGGCGCCATTGGAGGGGCTTGCAGTGCGGTGGCAGACGCTGAATTCTAGCCGCAGGGTGGCCAGCCGACATGACCGTTAGGGCCACCCCACCCACATCCGGCTCTTGCCTGGACGTGGGTGGGGTGACCCCTTGAGGGGCCTTCAGGCCGAGGTTTCTCGAACAGCAGCGGTCAGGCCAGGTTCGTGTGTGAGGCTCTCGTCGGCCCGCAGAACGTGCGGCGTGTCATAAATGGCCTGATCGAGTTCTCCTTCGGAGCGTGCCACCACGCAAGCCACCGCGCAGTCGCCTGCCACGTTCAGCGCGGTCCGTGCCATGTCGAGGATCCGGTCGATGCCGGCAATGATCGCGACGCCTTCCAGCGGCAGGCCGACCGAGGCCAGCACCAGCGAGAGCATGATCAGGCCTGCGCCGGGTACGCCCGCGGTGCCGATCGAGGCCAGGGTTGCGGTCAGAACGATCGTGACATACTGGCTGGTGTTCAGATCCACGCCATAGGCCTGGGCGATGAACACTGCGCAAACGCCCTGGTACAGGGCGGTGCCGTCCATGTTGATGGTGGCGCCGAGCGGCAGCACGAAGCTTGAAACCCCGCGCGACACGCCCAGATTGCGTTCGACCGACATCATGCTGACCGGCAGCGTGCCCGAACTCGAGGTGCTGGTGAAGCCGACCAGCACCGGCTCGATGGTGCCCTGGAAGTATCGCACCGGGTTGAGTCGGGCCATGAATTTGATCATCCCGCCATACACGACGATTGCATGGATTGCGCAGCCCAGGTAGACCATGGCGATGACCTTCGCCAGCGGTGCCAGGACGTCCAGCCCGTAGGTGCCGGCCACCCAGGTCATCAGCGCGAACACGCCGTAAGGGGCAAACGAGATCACGATCGAGGTCAGCTTGTACATGACCTCGGCCGCTGAGTCGAAGAAGCTCTTGACCGGCTTGGCAGCGTCGCCCGCGAGCACGATGGCGAGCCCGAACAGAACGGCGAACACGATGATCTGGAGCACGTTGGCGGTGGCGAACGCCTCGACCGGGTTGGTCGGCACGAGTCCGAGCAGGGTCTCGGTCAGCGATGGCGCAGCTTTGGCGGTGACTTCCGCCGCGGTACCCAGATCGATGCCCACGCCCGGCTTGAAGACGGCCGCCAGCGCGAGCCCGATCGAGATCGCTACTGCCGTGGTGACCAGGTACAGCACAAAGGTCTTGAGGCTGAGCCGCCCCATCGTGGAGAGATCCTGCAGCGAGGCCACGCCGGTGACCAGTGACACGAAGATCAGCGGCACGATCAGCATCTTGATGCCCCGTATGAACAGATCGCCAACCGGCTTGATGCTCGCGGCGATGTCCGCATTGCCGCTCTGGTTGAGCACGACGCCCAGGATCAGACCCGTGGTCAGGGCAATGAAAATCTGCTTCCAGAGCTGCATTCCGGTCCAGAACGCGAAGGGGCCGCGACGAACCGG
>JAEUNS010000189.1 GCA_016790005.1 Zoogloeaceae bacterium | reverse complement strand
ACTACCAGGATGTCGGCATTGCCGGCTACCGCCGAGCGGATGCCCTTGGTCTTGGCAGCGACCAGCGATACCGCGTTGTCGAACGCCAGCGGGCCATCCAGCAGCCCGCCCTTGATCTGGCCGCGGTCGGCCATCTTGCACAGCGCGGCGGCATCGATGGTCGAGCGCAGTTTTGAGGTCACCGTTTCGACCGCCGACAAAATCGCGACCTTGGGCTCGCCCAGGCCGAGGATGATGCCGAGGTCGATCGCGTTTTGCACGATGTCGACCTTTTCTTCGAGCGTGGGGTCGATGTTGATTGCAGCATCGGTGATCAGCAGCGGATGCGGATACGTCGGCACATCGGCCATGAACACATGGCTCATCCGCCGGGCGGTGCGCAGGCCGGTGGCCTTCGAGACCACGGCGCTCATGAGCTCATCGGTGTGCAGCGAACCTTTCATCAGCGCTTCGACGCCGCCATCGCGACACAATGCCACCGCGACTTCGGCCGAGGCGTGGCTGTGTGGCGTGTCGACGATCCGAAAACCGGTCAAGTCGAGGCCTTGCTCTTCGGCGACGGCGCGAATCCGTGATTCGGGGCCGACCAGAATCGGGTCGACCAGGCCGGCCTGGGCCGCCTGAATCGGACCGCGCAGCGATTCGGGGTCGCATGGATGCGCCACCGCGATCGGAATCGGCGACAGCCCGGACGTGATCGACAAAAGGTGGCGATAGCGCAGCTCGCGATCCGAGATCGTGACTTCGGGCAGGTTGATGCGCGCGCGCTTGACCTTCTCGGTGGGCGCCTGCACCTCGGCGACGCCGTCGATCACCTTGAGGCCATCCTGATTGACCGCCAGACAGTCGAGAATCAGGTGGTGGTTGTGCTCGAACTTGCCGCGGCAGGTCACGGTGATGGTGAGGGTGTCGCCAATCGTGATCGGGCGCCAGAAATTCAGCCCCTGCGACACGTACACCGTGCCCGGACCAGGGAACTCGGTGCCCAGGATCGACGAGATCAGGGTGCTGCCCCACATGCTGTGGCCAACGACCTCGCGAAACTGGCTCGAGCGCGCGTATTCGGTGTCGACGTGAGTCGGGTTGACGTCGCCGGACATGACCGCAAAAAGGTGGATGTCGTCCGGGCGCAGCGTTCGCACAAGCTGCGCGAAATCGCCAATCTGGATTTCGTCGTAAGTGCGGTTTTCGATGTATTGCTTCACTGGATTGTGCATGCGGATTCTCGCTGGGTGCGTTGCAACATTGCCATTCTACCTTTGTTGGTATTCGTTTCTGTGTGAAACATTCCTTGCGTAGTGCGGCGCACCATCGGCTGTTGCGTTCACGTACATGTCAATGCGCACAGGGTCACAGGTCTGGCCATGGCTGCGTGCTAAACTTCGGCCCGATTTCGAATGCATCGGAGTGTCTATGGATGTCGTGATTCTGGCTGCCGGCAAGGGTACGCGCATGCGCTCGGCCCTGCCCAAGGTGTTGCAGCGTTTGGCGGGGCGCCCCATGCTTGCGCATGTGCTCGCAAGCGCTCGCAAGCTGAATGTTTCGCGCATCTGCGTGGTGTACGGGCATGGGGGAGAGGTGGTGCGCGAGGCGCTGGATGCGCCCGACCTCGCCTGGGCGCGTCAGGAGCCGCAGCTTGGCACCGGCCATGCTGTAGCGCAGGCGTTGCCGCACATCGCTGGCGATGCGCCGGTGCTGGTGCTGTATGGCGACGTGCCGCTGATCGCGGAATCCACGCTGCGCCGTCTCGCCGATGCGGCCGGTAGTGGCGCGCTCGGCCTGCTTACCGTGACACTCGACGACCCCAGCGGCTATGGCCGCATCGTGCGCGACGCGGCTGGGCGCGTGACCCGCATCGTCGAGCAGAAAGACGCCTCCGACGAAGAGCGCCGCATCGGCGAAATCAACACCGGCATTCTGGTTGCGCCCGGGCACAAGCTCGCCGACTGGCTGTCGCGAGTCGGCAACGACAATGCCCAGGGTGAGTACTACCTCACCGACATCATCGCGCTCGCGGTGGCCGACGATGTGCCGGTGGTCACCGTGTCGCCTGACAGCGTCGCCGAAACCCTTGGCGTTAACAACCGCAGCCAGCTCGCCGAGTTGGAGCGCATCCACCAGCGCGCCCAGGCCGACCGGCTCATGGATGCAGGCGTCACCCTGATCGACCCGGCCCGCTTCGATCTGCGCGGCGAGCTCGCCTGCGGGCGCGATGTCGAGATCGACGTCAATTGCGTGTTCGAAGGCAGGGTCGAGCTCGGTGACGATGTGCGCATCGGGCCCAACTGCGTGATCCGCAACGCGGTGATCGGCGCCGGCACCCGCATCGCGCCTTTCTCGCACATCGAGGACACCACCATGGGTGCCGCGTGCGTGATCGGCCCCTATGCGCGCACCCGCCCCGGCACAAAGCTGGGGCAGGATGTGCACGTCGGCAACTTCGTCGAGATCAAGAACAGCCACATCCAGGACCACTCCAAGGCCAACCACTTGGCCTATGTGGGCGATGCGGATGTCGGCCAGCGGGTGAACATCGGCGCCGGCACCATCACCTGCAATTACGACGGCGCCAACAAGTTCCGCACCATCATCGAAGACGACGTCTTCATCGGCTCCGACACCCAGCTGGTCGCGCCGGTGCGCGTTGGCCGCGGCGCCACGCTGGGCGCCGGCACCACGCTCACCAAGGATGCACCGCCCGAGCAGCTCACCGTGTCACGTGCGCGCCAGCTCAGCATTCCCGGCTGGAAGCGGCCGACCAAGCTCAGGTAACCCTACAAAGTAATCCAGGAGATTCCCCTATGTGCGGCATCGTCACGGCCATTTCCACCGGCAACATCGTCCCCATCCTGATCGAGGGGCTGCGCAAGCTCGAGTACCGTGGCTACGACTCCGCCGGGGTCGCGGTCATCAACCAGGGCCTTACCCGGCTGCGCTCCGCCGGGCGGGTGGCCGACCTCGCCACGCTGGCCGACGAACGCCAGCTTTCGGCCACGATCGGTATTGCCCACACCCGCTGGGCTACTCATGGCGTGCCCTCCGAGCGCAACGCCCATCCGCACATCTCCGCCGGCCTCGCGGTGGTGCATAACGGCATCATCGAAAACTTTGCCGAAATCCGCAGCCGCCTGCAGTCCCAAGGCTATGTGTTCGAGTCGGATACCGACACCGAGGCCATCGCCCATCTCATTCAGAGCAAGCTCACCACCGGCGTCGACCTGTTCGAGGCGGTGCGCCTCACCGTCGGCGAACTCGCCGGCGCCTATGCGATCGCGGTGTTGAGCGAATCCGAGCCGGAGCGTGCCATCGTCGCCCGCAGCGGCGCGCCGCTGCTCCTGGGCGTGGGCGAGGGCGGCATGTATGCCGCGTCCGACACGGCCGCGCTGCTGCAGGTCACCCGCAACGTGATCTACCTGGAAGACGGCGACCTCGCCGAGTTGCGCCTTGATGCCTACCGCATCATTCGCGCCGACGGCAGCCCGGTCGAGCGTGAAGTGCATGTCTCCAGCCTGTCGGCCGACGCGGTCGAGCTGGGCCAGTATCGCCATTACATGCAGAAGGAAATCTTCGAGCAGCCC
>JAEUNS010000181.1 GCA_016790005.1 Zoogloeaceae bacterium | reverse complement strand
ACCTGATTCATTCGTAGCCAACACAATGACCCTTGAGTGTTTGAGAGGCTCCTGCAGCCCGACGGGGCCCGAGGCTCAGCCTGTGAATCGATTCGCGTTACGCGATCTTGCGCCCAATTTGGGCACAATGGCAAGCACATATGGCCGACTTTGTAGCAAAACTCCTTTAATAATGAACAGATATAGTCATTATCTCGACGCTCACGCAAGGGAGCCACTGATCTATTCCTCCGCCACAGCCCCAATACCGGCATGCCTCTGAGATAATGGCGGCCTCTGCCCGACGACAAGACTTCGACCGATGCAATCGAGCTTTTCCGAAATTCATCGCGGAAGTAACCAAGGTGGGCAACCGGGCCACCAAATGAGCTCAGGCCCAGTCGGAGGAAGATCAGAAAGACAGTCCGAGGGCTTTGGTCAGTGCTGATGGTGTCGGTCATGCTCGCCTCTTGATCTGGGCCGGTGTCGGGGCACGCCTCGTCATTTATTAGAATCTACAGGGCTCTTCGGCTATAATCCGCCCCGCGCCGGCATAGCTCAGTTGGTAGAGCAACCGCCTTGTAAGCGGTAGGTCATCTGTTCGAGTCAGATTGTCGGCACCATGCGCACAAAAGGATGGGCTTGACGGAGGTTTCCGTGCTGATTGCCGCTGGTCCTTTTATCCTATGTACTTGCTCGACCAACTTGGCAGCGGGCTCGAATCCGGTCATGCAGGCTAAATTGCTCGAGCATGCGAAGACTGGCGCAACTGTTCGAACAGGCAAACAGCCACTGCGGCGCCAACATTGAGGGATTCGACCCGACCGGGCATGGGGATCATCACCTTGATGTCGGCACGTCTCTCTAGCCGCTTACTCAGTCCAGAGCCCTCTGCGCCAAACAGCCATGCGACGGGCGCGCGCAGATCGACCATAAAGAGTCCTTGCGCGTTTTCGCCGAGCGTCGTGGCAATGACCCTGGCACCAAACGCATCGAGTACGCTCAACGCATCGACTCCCTCGCGGATCCGCAGCTCGAAGTGCCCGCCCATGCCGGCCCTGAGCGCACGCGGCGACCAGGCCTGGGTCGAAGATTCAGTGAGAAACACATCGCGTAAGCCTGCTGCTGCGGCGGTGCGAAGAATGGAACCGAGATTGCCCGGATCCTGGACGGCCTCAAGAACAAGAATCGACTGATCCGGCGCAGGCAGCGAGAGCTCTTCCGCGGGGTAATCAATCAGTACCACGATACCCGAGGGCGTATCGACCGGACTGATGTGGGCAAACAAGCTACCCACGACATGCGTTACCGGCACCTTGCTCGCCGCTTCGATGATTCGGACGATCTCAGGGTTCCTCAGCCCCTCGTCGCTGACGAGGATCTCGCGTAGCGGCCAGCCGCAGCCGATTGCAGCAGTGACTAGATGCGCGCCATCGAGCAGGGTCAGGTTCCGGGCGCGCCGCTCGCGGGCAGACCGCGCAAGTTCGTGCAGCAGTTTGATATGCGCATTGTCGCGCGAAGAGAGCACACGCATTGCCGACTTACCAAGCAAGACCCAGGCTTGCAATTGCAATGGTAATGGCCCCAAGAACAAGGTTGAAGCCAACCCGCTGGCGAATCAGATTGAGTGCAACCGCGGCACGCGCCCAATCTTCGCCGCACACGGCCTGTTTCATCGTACGCCAGGGGCCAAACCACAACGAGGCAAAAACCCCGCTCATGATGAGGCCGGTTACGAGCATCAGGTGCCATGCCACCGGCGCCTGCTTGAACCCGACTTCAAGCAGCATCGCCACGCCCGAGAAAAACAGCAACACGATTGCCCCCCACACCAACGGAAAGAAGTTGGTGAAGACCCTCGCCCACAGCCCCAGCCGCAGCGCCGGCGGAAGCTCCACCGCAGCCGGGCGCAAGCAGAGATAGGCAAACGCCATTCCACCCACCCATACGACGACGCCGATGAGGTGCAGAAACAGCATCAGGTGATGAAACGTCATTCAGCCTCCCAGAGTTGAGGATTCATGATCAGCGCCCTGACCGGCCCGAAGGTTTTGCGGTGACAATCGAGCACTCCGTGCCTGCGGAGCGCCAGCAGATGATCGGCAGTCGGATAGCCCTTGTGGCGCGCAAAACCGTATGCGGGATAACGTAGATCGAGCACCACCATCTGCTCATCACGAACGGTCTTGGCCAGGATCGAGGCAGCCGCGATCGCGGGCTCGCTCGCGTCACCCTTCACAATCGCTTCACACGGATACGGCACATCTGGACAGCGGTTCCCGTCAATCACCACTCGATCGGGTTGGTGCCCGAGCGCAACCACTGCGCGCTGCATCGCAAGCATCGTCGCATGCAGAATGTTGAGTCGATCAATCTCCTCGACGCTCGCCTCAGCCACCGCCCATGCGCGTGCCCGCTCGCGGATGAGCGCGGCCAGGCGTTCGCGCTGACGGCTGGAGAGCTTCTTGGAATCATTCAGCCCGTTGATCGGCCGCCGTGGATCGAGTATGACGGCTGCGGCGACCACTGCACCGCACAGAGGCCCTCGGCCCGCCTCGTCGACGCCGCAGATCCATGCCCCGGTTTCGATGGCTTTCATCCGGAACCCTTATGAAGATACGGCAGAATGGCCTGCGCGGCTTTCTCGGCGGTATTCTGGCGCAGGCTAAGGTGCAAATCGAAGAATCGTCGGGATAGATCAGCCACCGCCGCAGGGTTGCCCAGCCACGCATCGATCGCGTCGGCAAGCGCGAGCGGCGTAGCGGCATCTTGCAGCAATTCGGGTACAACCGAGTCATTGCTGAGGATGTTCGGTAATCCCACCCACGGCAGATAGGCCATGCGCCGCATCAGCCGGAACTGCCACTTCCCCATGCGATAGCTGATGACCATCGGCCGCTTGAGCAGCGCCGCTTCGAGGCTTGCCGTTCCACTGGCCACCAGCACCACGTCGGCCGCCGTCATCGCGTCTACCGAATGCCCAAACAGCACCCGCAGCGGCAGGTCGCTTGCATTCGCATCATGCTGGGCCTGCTCGAAGATCAAGCGCGTCTCGCGGGTGGCGAGTGGCACCAGAAACCCGATATTGCTATGCCGTGCTGCGAGCAATTGTGCCGCCTCGAGGTAGACACGGGCGAGATTGCGCACCTCTGACTGCCGGCTGCCGGGCAACAGGGCCACGAGGATTGCGTTCGGATCGACTTGCAGGCGCTCGCGCGCTGCGAGGCGATCGGGCTCCATCGGAAACTCGTCGGCGAGCGGGTGCCCGACATAAGTCGCGGGAATGCCGGCGCGCTCGTAAATCGCAGATTCGAACGGAAACAGACACAACATGTGCGACACCGAACGCGCGATCGCCTTGATGCGCCCGCCCCGCCATGCCCAGATCGACGGGCTTACAAAGTGTATCGAGGGCACACCCGCCGCCCGCACTTTCTCTTCGAGCCACAGGTTGAAATCGGGAGCATCCACGCCGATGAACGCATTCGGCGGTTGCCGACGCATCTGGGCGAGCAGGCGCTTGCGTATGCCCGAAAGCTCGCGATAACGCTTGAGCGCATCCACATAGCCATGCACCGCCAGTCGCTCGCAGGGCCACAGCACATGAAAGCCCTCGGCTTCCATCCGCGGCCCTCCAATACCGTAAAACTGCGCCTTGGGCACATGTTTCTTGAGGGCCCGGATCAGATGACTCGCGAGCAGATCTCCCGAGGTCTCGCCTGCGACCATGGCTATGCGCACGGTCATGGTTTCAGCGAACGATGCCTCGCCCGGACTCCGAAATGAACTCACCGAACGGTGCCACCTCGGGTTGTTCGGTCACGATCTCGGCGATGCGCTCACGCGCTTCTTCAAGCGACAGACTGGAACGATATAGAACGCGATAAGCGCGTTTGATCGCTGCGATGCCGGCCGCGCTGAATCCGCGCCGACGCAGCCCTTCACTGTTGATGCCGTGCGGTTTGGCCGGATTGCCGGCTACGGTCACGAACGGGGGCAGGTCCTGCAATAACACGGTACCCACCCCGCAAAAGCTGTGCGCACCGACCCGCCCAAACTGGTGAACGCCGGTGAATCCGCCCAGAATCGCCCAATCACCTACCGTCACATGACCGGCGAGCGTCGCGTTGTTGGCGAAAATGGTGTGATCACCCACCTGACAATCATGGGCAACGTGGACATAGGCCATGATCCAGTTATCGTTGCCGACCCGCGTCACCCCAACATCCTGCGAAGTGCCAACGTTGAATGAGCAGTACTCGCGAATCGTGTTTCGATCGCCGATCTCGAGCCAGGTCGGCTCGGCGTCGTATTTCTTGTCTTGCGGCGCTGCACCCAGCGAGCAGAATTGAAAAATCTCGTTATCGCGCCCGATGCGGGTATGTCCCTCGATCACCACATGCGGGCCGATGCGGGTATTCTCACCAACCTCGACATGCTCGCCAACCAACGAATAGGCCCCGACCGTCACATTAGCCGCAAGCCGGG
The DNA here is from genome assembly GCA_016790005.1 of Zoogloeaceae bacterium. GTDB lineage: Bacteria > Pseudomonadota > Gammaproteobacteria > Burkholderiales > Rhodocyclaceae > UBA2357. The sequence continues at coordinate 642 of JAEUNS010000181.1, read as the reverse complement.
CACCTGGGTGAATGATCGCGGTCGGATGGATCATGACAGCGACTTGATCGCGCACATGAGTTCGGCCTCTGCTGCCAATTCATCTCCAACACGCGCAATGGCCTGATATTTGTAGATATTTCGCATGCTGCGAGTGATGCTGCACTCGAGCAGCAACTGATCACCCGGCACCACCGGGCGCTTGAAGCGCGCCTTGTCGATACCGGCAAAGTACACCACCGAGTTGTCGTCGCGCTTCTGCCCAGCACTCTTGAACGACAACAGCGCCGCCGCCTGCGCCAGCGCCTCGAGTATGAGCACACCCGGCATCACCGGGCGATGCGGAAAATGACCCGGAAAGAACGGTTCGTTCATCGTGACGTTTTTCAATGCAAGCACGCGACTCCCCACCTCCATTTCAAGCACCCGGTCGACAAGCAGAAACGGATAACGGTGGGGAAGATATTCGAGTATTTCGTTGATTTCCATGAGGCTCACGTCGATTTGCGCTCCGCGAGCAGTTTTTCGAGCTCGCGTACGCGCTTGGCCAATGCGTCGAGGTGACGCAGGTGCGAAAAATTCTTGACCCAGTCGGTATGGGTCTGAAGGGGAAGATTCGAGGTGTAGACACCCGGGTTCTTGATCGATTTCGGAACCAGCGTA
>JAEUNS010000140.1 GCA_016790005.1 Zoogloeaceae bacterium | reverse complement strand
AGGGTCGGCCTTTTCAGGATCGAATTGGCCACTTTCACGAGCCGCTCACCGTCGTTGCGACACTCCTCAGCCCTGAAACAGCGCAGCACGCTGCGCGACGGTGAACGCGCAACGAGTTCCACGCCCGGCACGAGTGGCCTGACGTCGCCCAGATTGAATTGCGCGAGCGCGTCGCCAAACTTTGTCGCTGCAGTCCGCTGACCGTCCTCTGCGATGTGGATGTAAACACGCATGGCGAGCACCGCTGTAACCGGTGGAGCACCCTTGCCGGCCATCGGCACGGTGAGATTGCTCAAATTGCCGACCTGCGTGTTGATCGTGTCCTTGGCCTGGGTCAGGGTATCGGCAAGTGCGGTGTCACCGGTCTCGGACGCCGCCCGACCAAGTTTCTCCTGCACCTGGCCCAGCGCGGCAATGGTCTGCTGCGCTTCTGCCAGCAGCTGCTCGGCCTGGGTACGCAATTCGGCCTCGCGCCTGCCCGCCTCGACAGCAATGCGGGACTGTTCTTCGGCCAGTTGGCGATCACGCTTCGCGGCTTCGGATTCACGCCACGCAAACAGGCTCAAGCCCACGGTAACGGTCGCCACCAGCACGAGGACTCCGACCCCGCGATAGAGCGCGCGCAGGCGCTGCTCACGCCGCTGCGCCTCCGCCTCCATGCGGCGCGCGGCCTCCTGCTCGGCCCTGTCGCGGTCGCGTGCATCTGCACTGGCGGCAAGCAGTCGCTCCACCCGCGCCCATCCACCACCGTAGCGCTCGGCCCATGCCGGATTGCGGCGACGGATCCAGGCGAGGCGCTCGTCGGTGGTCGTGGGCCCGAGCACGTTCGAAGGGTCGCGCTCAAAGCTGTCGGCCTGCACCAGCAGCGCCCGCCACACCAGCCCATTGCGAAACTCGCGCACCAACCAGCCATCGCCCGGGTCGGCCAGGCGCCGCCAGCAGCGAATCAGCGCCTCATGGCTGATATCGACCCGTTCATCGGGCGCGAGCGGCTGATCGCCGTAGGGCCGCAGCAGCGAGACCCCGTCGACACGGAATGGCGCAAGCGCATGCTGCAGGTCGATCTTCGCGCACCCGGCCATCGCCGCAAGGCGAGCAAAGCTTTGCGGACGACGAATGGCATGGCCTTCGGCATTGATCTCGGTCAGCGCCCGAAACACATCTTCAACGACCCGCTCATTGCCGGGTGCGTCGTCATCAGGCGTATTTCCCAGCGCAGCCGTCGCCTGGCTCATCACCGCATCCGCATGCTCCGACAACAGTCCCGCCAGCCCGCGCGAGCCATCGTAGGCCTCGACGCCGAGCCGCCAACGCGCCCCATTGGCGAAGCCATCGTCCTTTTGCAAGGGTAGTTCCACCCGATCGCGATAAAGAAGCATCAGCCCGTGCTGAATGAGCGGCAGTTGATCCTGGCCGCCCCCGGCATCATGGATCAGCTGTTCGGCGAGTTCCACGCTCACATCCCCGTCGAACAATTGGGCAGGCTCGCGGATCGCACGCAGCAGGTCCTCGTGACTCATGCGTGGCAGCAGATACTGGGTCTGGTTCACCGCTTCGGCGAATCCCTCGAAACGCGCACATGCGCCGAGAAACTCCGAGCGCATGGTCAGCACCGCATACAAGCCCGGCGGCGGCGATTCGAACAGACCGACCAGAAAATCGGTGAGCGCCTGCGCCTCTTCGGGCCCATGCCGGCGGGCAAAATCGAACAACTCCTCGAACTGGTCGACCAGAATGCACAGGTGGTCGCCGGAATCGCGCCGCAACAAGGCCGCAACGGCCTCGGGCGCCGCGCGCCCAAAATTGAGCGCCCGCCGGATCTCGAGCGCATGCGCTTCGTCCCCACCGTTCAGCGCAGCCAGCGCGAGTGCCAGATTCCACAACGGCGCCTCGCCCGGCATCATCGTGCAGGTGCGCCAGGAGAGGCCGCTGCGCGCACTCTCCTGCTCGAGCCGCGGCAACACCGCTGCCCGCACCAGCGAACTCTTGCCACAGCCCGAGTCACCATGCACCACCAGCAGGCGCTTCTCTATCAGCTGGGCGACCACCGCATCGGCCATGCGCTCGCGCCCGAAGAAGATCGGCCACTCGTCCTTCTCGAACGGTCTCAAGCCGGGGTACGGGCGCCGCGGCAGCCTGACTTCGAAGACCTCGTCGGGTTCCGGGCTCACGGCGCAGCCCCGGCGCGCTGAGCCTTCTCGTTCAGCCAGCGCTGAACCTCGGTGGTCCAGGGGTTCCGGGTGCCGTCCAGCCAGTCGGTCTGCATGATGCGCGCGGTCGCCCTGCGCACCGGGGTCGCGACTGCAGCGCCAGCGGTGTCGAGCAGACCGCAAGGCAACAGCCGATTGGAGCGCGCCCGCGCAGACTGGCGGTCATGCTTGCCGACCACCACCAGGTCGGCATCGAGCGCGCGTCCGTCGTCGGTACCGAGCAGCAGCAAGGCGTCGCAGCCGCACAATGCCTCGACCCGGCGTTCGCGCACATCCTGGAGCTTTTTTGGATCATGCTCGACTGCATCCGGCTCGCCCGGCACGATTGCATATCCGCTCTCGATCAACGCCATCCCCGCGGCCTCCCAGGCCTTGGCATGGTCTGCGCGTCCATGCAGGTAGATCGTCTGCCCGCCGTCACCGCCGAGCCGCGCGATCTCCGCGTCTGCCCGCACGCGGCTTTCGAGCGTGGCCTTGAGCGCATCGAGCCGCGGATAAAGCCTGCCGACAATCGCGATCAAGGCCTTGCGAAAGGCCATCGAGAACGGTCCGGGCAGTTCAAACCAGCCAAGCGGACGATGCGAGTCACTGCCTTCGACCGGCTCCGAGAACGGAAACCCGACCAGCTGATGCCCGCGCGCATCGGTGAGCGCGGCCGGCCAGGGCTCGGTACCCGTCGGCCAGATCCGGACCACGGCAACGCGTTCGTCAGCGGGCAGCCCGTGTGCGGCTTGACTCCCAAACCACCAGTCACGCTCGTCGGCACACCACTTCGAAGCCAGGTAGTCGGGCGACATCAGCACCAGCAGGATCGCACTGGCACCGATGTCGTCGCGCAATTGATCGGTGAGCGGTGCCATCGGATCGATGCCCTGCCCGGGGCGATGGTCATCGTCGAGAAACACCCGCAAGTCCTGACGAAAGCGCCGATCCGAACGCAGTTCGCGCTCCAGCTCGCGCGCGAACGCAAGCGACCAGGGTTGCAGATAGCTCTGCCCGCTGCCGTCGTCACCATGGCTGTAGCTCACGAACACATCATGCAGGAACGGCGAACCGACATAGGCCATGTGGCGCTCCAGTCAAACCGGCCGGGCTGGGCACAACCGGGCCGTCCGTTTCACTATCGCACTCGAACAAGCCACAATCAAGGCCAGGTTTTGATGCCTTTGAACTTGCTCCCGCGACCCGCGATCGATCACGCCATTGCGGCCTACAGCCTGCGCGTGCTCACGGCTTCGGCACGACTGACAACGCAGCCACCTGACGCTGTCGAAAACAATCGATGGTGTGGTCGTTGACCATGCCGACTGCCTGGATGAAGGCATAACAGATGGTCGGGCCGACGAACTTGAAGCCGCGCTTCAACAACGCCTTGCTCATCGCCACCGACTCCGGGGTCGATGCCGGCACCTCGGCGAGGCTCGTCGGGGCGTTTTGGTGGGGTTTTCCGCCGACGAAGCTCCACAACCACGCGACAGGGTCGATGCCTTCGTCCTGCATTGCGAGCCATGCCCTGGCGTTACCCACTGCGGCGTCGACCTTGGCGCGATTGCGAATGATGCCGGTATCGGCGAGCAGCAGCGCCTTGTGCTCGTCATCAAAACGCGCCACCCTGACCGGGTCGAAATCTTCGAACAGCTCACGATAGCGTGCACGCTTCTTGAGCACGGTCAGCCACGACAAACCGGCCTGTGCGCCTTCAAGCACCAGGAATTCGAACAGCAGCTGCGGATCGTGCACCGGCACGCCCCACTCGCGATCATGGTATTCGAGGTAGAGCGGGTCATCGCTCACCCAGGCACAGCGACAAGTCATCGGATCCTCCGGGCATGGCATGGAATGCTCACCGCACTTGATAGCCCAAAACGCAATCCGAGACAAGGCGGGCATCACGCAGTTTGCATTGCGCTGGCGGCGGTGAAACAATCGCCCACATCACCCCGAGCGGGTGGCTCATCCACAGACCCGGAGATGACACGCATGAAACTGACCCGCATGGCCACGCTGCTGGCCTTCTCCTCAACGCTCGCCCTGTCGGCAAGCGTCTCCGCCGAAACCCTGCGATGGTCGAGTGCCGGCGATTCGCTCACCCTCGACCCACATGCCCAGAACGAGGGGCCAACGCATGCGATGAGCCATCAGATTTACGATTCGCTGGTGTATCGCAACCAGGAGATGAAACTCGCGCCACGCCTGGCACTCGAGTGGAAGCTCACCGACGACCCGACGATCTGGGAGTTCAAGCTGCGCGAGGGGGTCAAGTATCACAACGGCAATCCCTTCACGGCTGACGATGTGGTGTTCTCGATCATGCGTGCCAAGCATGAGAACGCCGACATGAAGGGTTTGCTCACGACCGTCATCGAAGCGATCAAGGTGGACGACCACACCGTGCGCCTGCGCACCGAGGGCCCCAACCCCTTGCTGCCGAACAACCTTACCGACCTGTTCATCATGGACAAGGAATGGTCGGAAGAGAACAAGGTCACCGTGCCGCAGAACTTCAAGGCGGGCGAGGAAACCTACGCCGTACGCAATGCCAATGGCACCGGCCCGTTCAAGCTGGTTTCGCGCGAAGCCGACGTCAAGACCGAACTGGCGCGCAACGATGACTACTGGGGCAAGGCGATGTACCCGATGGAGGTGAGCCGCATCGTTTACACCCCGATCAAGTCGGCTGCAACACGGGTCGCAGCGCTGCTTTCGGGCGAGCTCGACTTTTTGCTCGACCCGCCGGTACAGGATCTCGACCGACTCGCTGCGGCGAACGGTCTGGCGGTGCGCAGCGGCCCCGAGAATCGGACCATTTTCCTCGGCATGCAGCAGGGCATTCCCGAACTTCGCACGTCCGACGTCAAGGGCAAGAATCCGTTCGCCGACAAGCGGGTGCGCGAGGCAATGAATATCGCGATCAACCGTGAAGCCATCGGCAAAGTGGTGATGCGCGGACAATCGGTCGCGGCAGGCATGATCGCCCCACCCTTCGTAGACGGCTACAGCGTCGAGCTCGACACGGTACCGACCGTCGATGTGGCGCGCGCCAAGGCGCTGCTGGCCGAGGCCGGTTACCCCAACGGCTTTTCGGTGACGCTCGCCTGCCCGAACGATCGCTATGTCAATGACGAAGCAATCTGCCAGGCGGTGACCGGCATGTTCGGCCAGATCGGGGTCAAGGCACGCCTGGATGCACGCTCCAAGAGCATCCACTTTGCCGAGCTGCCCAAGGGCGAACTCGATTTCTACATGCTTGGCTGGAGCGTGCCGACGATGGACTCGCACTATGTATTCCACTACCTGGTCGAGACCAAGTCCGACAAGGGCGGCGCGTGGAATGCAAGCGGCTATTCCAATGCCGAGGTCGATGGCCTGATCGATGCAATGACGCGCGAGACCGACCCAGACCGCCGCGCCGAGATGGTGGCCAAGGTCTGGAACACCGTCCAGAGTGAGGTCATCTACCTGCCGCTCCACCATCAGATGCTCAACTGGGCAATGAAAAGCAACATCGACTTCCCGGTCCATTCGATGAACTATCCGCATTTCAAGTGGCTGAAATACACGAAGTAGGCGATACCGGCCGACACCCTCACGACCGCCTCGCCCTGATCGGCGAGGCAGATCCGTACGAATCGACACCGCCCGAAGCCGACACACGCCTGACTCCCTCCCGATGCTAGCCTTCATCATCCGGCGCCTGCTGCAGTCGGTCCTCGTCATGCTGACCGTCGCACTCGTGGCGTTCAGCCTGTTTCGCTATATCGGCGATCCGATAAACAACATGGTCGGACAGGAAGCGACGCTGGTCGAGCGCGAACAGCTCAGAGAACAGCTCGGCCTGAACGACCCGGTGCCGCTGCAGTTCGCACGTTTCGTCATGAACGCGGCACAAGGCCAATTCGGCATGTCCTACCGGATGGCGCGCCCGGTTGCGGATGTGATCTTCGAACGCCTGCCGGCGACGCTCGAGTTGGCGCTGATCTCTGGTATCGGAGCGCTGGTGGTCGGGATCGCATTGGGGGTTTACACCGCCTTGCGCCGTGACGGGTGGCTGAGCCAAGTGATCATGAGCCTGTCACTGATCGGCGTTTCGCTGCCGACCTTCCTGATCGGGATCCTGCTGATCTATGTGTTCGCGGTGCAGTTGCAGGTGCTGCCGGCCTTTGGGCGCGGCGAGGTGGTGCGGCTCGGCTGGTGGAGCACCGGGCTCTTGACCGAGAGCGGCCTCAAGTCGCTGATCATGCCCGCGATCACGCTGGGGCTGTACCAGCTC
>JAEUNS010000130.1 GCA_016790005.1 Zoogloeaceae bacterium | reverse complement strand
GGGGTGGTGTGGCGCACATGGTGGTAGGCCTGGCCGAGAAAGGCAAGATAGCTCTCGAGGCCGACGCGGCCCTGCAGGCAATCGGCGATCACCGGTGCCGAAAGCAGGGTGTCGCGCTGGGCTTGGGTGGCTTCGATCAGTTGTTCATAAAACGACACGTTCGGATTCCTCTTCGGGATAGAGCGCCGTAATTGCGGCGGCATGGTGCTTGAGTATTGCGGCGCGGATCGCGCGACCGTTGCCGGTGGCCTGGCCGTTGCGCACGCTGAAGGGTGCGACGCTGATCCAGCGCCTGATTCGGGCATAGTCGGGGAGCGTGGCGTTTGCACGCTCCACCGCGGCTGCGACTGCCTCGCCGTCCGCCCCCGGGGCTGCGACCACCACGGCGCATAGGTCGGCGCGGGCATCGCCCGCGACGACGACTTGTGCGATCGCGGCGCGGGCGAGCAGCGCCGATTCGACCCATTCCGGTGAGATGTTGCGGCCGTATGCGGTGATGATCAGGTTGCTGCGCCGGCCCGATAGATGCAGGTGCCCGTCGGCATCCAGGCGACCGAGATCACCGGTCGGGAAACCCTCCCCGCCATGTGTGGCTTTGGCTGCCGGGTTGTCACCGAGATAGCCGAGGAAGGCGCGTGTGCCGATCCTAACCTCGCCCTCGATGACCTTTACTGCGGCGTGGGCAAGCGGACGCCCAACGCCGTCGCTCTCGTCATCCGGACGATTCACACACACCACCGAGCCGCATTCGGTCAGGCCATAGCCCTGATAGGCCGGAATCCCGAGTGCACGCGCACGGGCGAGCAAGCCCGCATCGACCCGCGCGCCACCCACTGCAACATAAGTCAGCGCGCCGGGTGCGCGCTGCCCGGTCGCATTCAGGTAAGCCACCCAGGCCTTGAGCAACTCCGGCACCAGAATCAGGCTGTGAGCTTGCGAGGCACCCGCGCGGGCATGCAGCGCGGCCGGATCGAAGCCGGCCATGCCACGCCAGCCAAGCGCCTGTAGCGATGGCAGGTGTACCGCCGCACCGCGCAGCAGCGGCACATGCAGTCCGGCAACGTTTTCGAGCAGCAGTCCCAGCGGCAGCACCGCCAGGTGATGTGCGATCGGCAGGTCGGCAAGTCGCTCGACCACTGCGGTGGCGGTGTCGAGCAGGCCCTCGGCGCTCAGGCACACGCCTTTGGGGTTTCCGGTACTGCCGGAGGTGAATGAGATCTTTGCAGTCGCTGCCGGCAGGCCGACGCGCTCGGCCTTGCGCCGCATCAGGGTCAGGCCGTTCCAAGTGCCCTCGGCGCAAAAACCCAGCGCGAGTTCATCGACCCGCAGCGGCTGGTCGGTGAGCAAGCTGTCGGCCCCCGCGACCGTGAGCGCATGCACGAGTTGGCTGGCGCTGAAGAACGATGGCAAGGGCAGATGAACATGACCACTCGCGAGTGCGCCCAGATCGGCAAGCGCCCAGGCCGGGCCATTGTCCGCCAGCACCGCCACCACCCGGCTGTCGCGCAGCACGGGCGCAAGGCTTTCGGCCGCGGCGATCACATCGGGAGCGTTCCATGTTCTGTCGTCAGCGACCAGCACCGGGTCGATCGGGGCGCGGCGCGCGAGTGCTTCGAATAGGGTGGCGGCGCTCATGCGTGCCTGCCGATGCGATCCATCGCAACGTCGATACGCCCGGCGACCACGATGGGTTCGGTTTCGTAGTAGCTCCCCCAGTCGCTCGCGGCCTCGCCTAGGCGTGCCGGATCGGCCTTGGCCAGTGCCAGCAGTGGCAGACCCAGGCGGGTGAAGATGCGGATCAGCTCGCGGGTAGCGGTGAATACCACCCAGTCGTAGCCATGGCGATCGAGGTGTGAAGCCAGCGCCATGATCACCTGCGGACTGCCACCCGGCATGTCGGCCGCCAGATTGCCGACCTCGACGATGTGTTCGCGCCTGACCGGCTGATTCGCGAGTTGAGACAGCAGCTGCTCGATCGGGGCGTCGAGATAGCGCTCGAGAAACAGCGGCTCGCACCGGGCGCTGCGCCAGCCGGTCGCGGCCACGATCCGGCCGCGCTGCTGCAGCATCAGCAGGTTGGGGGCGAAGGCGCTGACCCGGGCGCCGTAGTGGCGCGCGAATACCTCGCGGATGAAGTTCTCGACTTCAGCGCGGCCCACTGCGCCGGCCTCGATGTGCGAGGCCACCAGCTTGGCGGGGTCGGGCTGGAAAACTTGACGTCGGGCTGGCTGCATGGTGAGTCCGGGTTGGATTCGATGGAGCGGAGCTTACGCAGCGATCCTTAAACGAGTCTTAAGGATGGTGCACTGCGATAAGGTGTTTTCCAGCGATTCCGAGCGAGATCGCTGGACTAATATCAGGGCATTCGGTTAGGGTAGGCGGTAACAACGCATTGCAATGTGGTGGGCGTGCGCAGTTGTTTGCAGCAAGCTCGCCAAACCCAAACAGAGGAACCCCATGTCATCCCACCATGAAGATTCATCCGGACTCAAGTCAGCCTCCTGCGCGGTCACCTTCCTGGCCGGACTGCTTATGGTCTCGAGCGTCGCGCATGCCCAGGACACCCGCGAGTCGTTCGCATCGATCACGCCGGTGTGGCAAGGCAGTTCCGATTTCGACAATGATGGCGACTTCGAAGCCACGGCCGTCGTCCTGCGTCTTGGCACCCGCTCCAGCTTTGGGGATGGCCACAGTGCCGGTATTGCACTGCAATACGACGGCATCGACTATGACTTTTCCGACCGTACCCCGTTCGGTGCCGCCCCGTGGGGCAATGTGCAGCGCATTGGTCTGAGCCTGCCATTTGCGTTTCGTGGCGAGGGTGACTGGACCTATGGGGTGACGCCCTCGGTGGATTGGGCGCGCGAGAATGGCGCGGACTGGGGCGAATCGCTGGTTTATGGTGCAATGTTCAGTGCGACCCGCTCGTTTGCGCCCGACAAGCGTCTCGGCTTTGGTGTCGGTGCCTACAGCCATATCGAGGAAGACCGGCTGGTGCCGTTGATCATCGTCGACTGGAGCTTGAGCGAGCGCTGGCGACTGGTCAATCCGCTACCCGCCGGCCCGGCCGGGCCTGCTGGTCTCGAGCTCGACTATCGCTTCGACAACGGCTGGAATGTCGGCGTCGGTGCGGCCTACCGCAGCTTGCGGTTTCGTCTGAGCGAAGACGGTCCGGTCAAGAATGGCGTGGGTGAAGAGAGTGGTGTGCCGGTGTTCTTGCGGGCGTCGACGCGCTTTGGCGAGTCATCGTCGTTCTTCGTGTATGCCGGCGCGGTGATGTCGGGCGAGCTGCGGGTCGAAAACTCGAATGGCACCGCGCTTAGCAATGAATCCTTCGATACCGCGCCGCTGTTCGGTGCGACCTTCTCGACCCGATTCTGAACAAACGGTTCAGGTTGAAGACATCGCATC
>JAEUNS010000104.1 GCA_016790005.1 Zoogloeaceae bacterium | reverse complement strand
CACATAGATGATGGTCGAGCCCAGCCGGCGATGCAGCGCGGCGATCTCCATGCGCATCTGCACCCGCAGCGAGGCATCTAGGTTCGAGAGCGGCTCGTCGAACAGAAACAGCTTGGGTTCGCGTGCGATCGCCCGCCCGATTGCGACCCGCTGGCGCTGGCCGCCGGAAAGATCCTTGGGGCGACGCTGGAGCAAGGGGCCCAGCTGCAGAATCCGGGCGCTCTCCTCGACCCGGCGCGCGACCTCGGCTTCGGGCATCTTGGCCATGCGCATGCCGAAGGCGATGTTTTCATACACCGACATGTGCGGATACAGCGCATACGACTGAAACACCATGCCGATGCCGCGCTCGGACGGGGTATCGTCATTCACATAGGTGCCGTCGATATACATGCTGCCGCCCGAGATGTCTTCCAGGCCGGCGATCATGCGCAGCAGGGTCGATTTGCCGCAGCCCGACGGGCCGACGAAGACGACGAATTCGCCGCTGTTAACCTGCAGGTCGAGCGACTTGATCACCACGGCCTTGTCTCCGTAGCGCTTGCTGATCTTGTCGAGTGTGAGTTGTGCCATGGTTCGTATCCTTTTTTGTCTGGCACCCGTTGCCGGGCGCCGTCTCTCGTGTTGTTGTGCTGGGGTTGGAGGTATTCGGTCAGCCCTTGACCGCGCCCGCGGTAAGCCCACCCACGATGCGTTTCTGGAAGATCAGCACCAGCACGATGATCGGCAGGGTCACGGTCACCGAGGCGGCCATGATTGCGCCCCACGGCAACTCGTACTGCGACGCCCCCTGCAGCAGCGCGATCGCGACCGGCACGGTGCGGTTCTCGGTGGAGAGCACGAAGGTCAGCGCAAACATGAACTCGTTCCACGCCCCGATGAAGGCCAGCAGGCCGGTCGTCACCAGCGCCGGGCCGAGGATCGGTGCGAACACGCGGGTGATGATCACCCACAGGCTCGCGCCATCGACGATCGCAGCCTCCTCGAGTTCTACCGGAATGTTGCGCATGAACGTGGTCAGAACCCAGATCGTGAAGGGCAGCGAGAACGTGGCATACGACAGCACCAGCGCCCCGAGCGAGTCATACAGCCCCAGAAAGCGCACCAACTCGAACATGCCGGACAACACCGCCACCTGCGGAAACATCGATACGCACAACACGGTGAACAGAATCGCCTTCTGCCCCCTGAAGCGGATCCGGGCGAGTGCGAACGCGCCCGAGATCGACACCAGCAGGCAGGCGCCTACCGTCACCGTGGCGACCACCACCGAGTTGAGCAGGCTGCGGCCCACGCCGTTCTGCACCAGCGAAGTCACATAGTTGTCCCAGTGAAAAGTGGTCGGCAGGTAGTTGGGCAGGAACAGATCCTGGCCGGTACGCAAGGAGGTGAGAATCGCGTAATACAGCGGAAACACACAGATCAACACCGCCAGGGCCGAAGCCGCATAGATCCAGATTTGCGAACCGATATGCCTTTGCTTGCGGGTCAGTTTCATGATTGACTCTCCTTGGGTTCGGACATGCGGCCAATGCTCAGGAACACCGCAGCCACGCCGGCAACCATCATGAAGACCAGCACCGAGGCGGCAGAGCCGACCCCCATCTCCTGATAGGCGACCATCTGGTCACGTGCGTAACCCGATATCGAGATCGTGGCCTCGCTGTTCGAGGTCAGGACATAAATCAGGTCGAACACCCGCAGCGCGTCCATGGTGCGGAAGATCAGCGCCACGATCATCGCCGGGAAGATCAGCGGCAAGGTGATACGCCGAAAGCGTTGCCAGGCGCTGGCGCCGTCGACACGTGCGGCCTCGTAGAGGTCGGACGGCACCATCTGCAGCGCGGCAAGCAGCATCAGCGCCATGAACGGCACCGTCTTCCACACGTCGGCGATCACCACCGCCCACATCGACAAGCCGGGCTCCGCGATCCAGGCGAGCGGCCCGTCGATGATTCCGGCCCGCATCAGCAAGTCATTCACGGTGCCGTACTGGTCATGGAACATCCAGCCGAACATCTTGGCGGTAACGATGGTCGGTATCGCCCAGGGCACCAGGATGGCGGTACGCACCAGGCCCTGGCCACGGAACTTCTGGTTCATCAACAGCGCGAGCGCCAGGCCGAAACCCAGTTCCAGCGATACCGAGATGAAGGTGAACCACAAGGTGTTGCGCACCGATCGCCACCACACCGGATCGGCCAGCACGCCGAAGGCCTCGCCATCGGCAAAATCCAGGTAGTTCGCGAGACCGACGAAAGCGTATTCATGCGGCGCATCGAGGAGCGCATCGGTAAAGCTGTAGAAGATCGTGCGCAGCAGGGGCCAGCCGGCCACCCCGGCAAGCAGGATCAGGGTGGGTGCGACCAGCAGCCATGCAGACCGGCTGCGGCGCGTCTGCAGGCTGCGCTTGCGCCGCGAGCCCGCTGCTGCGCCAGTCGGCACGGCTACGCCTGACGATAATTGTGGTTCGGCATTCATCGGAGTCTCTCCTTTGGTCGGGGCGTGCGTGTGGCTCCTCTCGTACGGAGGCTCACACCCAAGCCACGACAACAACCCGTGAGCCACCCCGCCCGATCGCGCCGGACGGGGTGGCGCTTAGCTCAGCGCCAGTCCTTGCCCTTGATGCGGGCAAGGCGGGTGTCGAGTTCGGCCACTGCGCGGGCACCGTCACTGCGCCCGCTCAGCACATCATGGGTGGCGTTCCAGATCGCGTTCGATACGCGTGGATACTGCGACCGGGTCGGGGTCGATGGCCGCGGCACCGCGGCGTCGAATACCACCTTGAGGTCGTTGAGGTAAGGCCCCTTGGCCTGGACTTCCGGATCCTGATAGACATCGGTGCGTGCCGGCGGCACGCCCATCAGCATGAAGTTGCGCTTCTGGGTCTCGGGTTCGGCGAGGATGCGCACCAGCTCGATCGACGCCTCAGGCACCTTGGTATTGACGTTCACCGCCCATTGCCAGCCACCGAGGGTGGCCGCATGCTGACCGGCCTCACCGCCACGCGGCACCGGCATGATGCCGACCTTGCCCTTGACCGGGCTCTTGTCATCCTGACTCAGCAGGTAGGCATAGGGCCAGTTGCGCATGAACACCGAATCACCGTTCTGGAAAACCGCCCGCGCCTCTTCTTCCTGGTAGCCGAGCACGCCGCGTGGTGCGATCTTCTCGATCCAGCTCGCCGCGGCATCGAGCGCCTCGGCCGCGCGTGGGTTGTTGACCGTGATCGTGCCGTCAGCATCGACGAACTTTCCGCCGCCGTGCGAGGCGATGAGTTCGAGCGCAACACAGGTCAGGCCCTCATAAGCCTTGCCGTGAAAGACCAGGCCATGAAGGGTGCGATGACCGGCCTCGCGTTCGGCGTTCTGGATGCGCTCGGCCATCCGGGCGAGCTCGGCCCAGGTCTCGGGCGGCTTCTCGTCGTACTTCGCGAGCAGGTCGCTGCGGTAGAACATCAGCCCGGCATCGATGAAGCTGGGCACGCCCTTGATGCGGCCATTGACCACGTTGTTCTGCCACGCCGAGGGAAAGAAGGCCGGCTCGAGATCCTTGACCGAGTCGGTCAGGTCGAGCAGATGGCGGTCGATCACGCCCGGCCAGATCACATCCATTGCAAACACGTCGATGACGTTGCTCGCACGGGTGGCGAAGATCTGCTGCAGCATCGAGAGCTTTTCATCGGAAGAAGCCGGCATGTCGATGAACTCGAGCTTGTGCGGCGTCTCGGCTTCGAATCGCGCCTTGACGTAGTCGCAGAAACTGCGCACCGTCGCGCCGCTGCCGCATTCCATCTTGACTGTATCGGCCTGGGCCGTAGCCACGGCCCCGCTGGTGATCAGGGCCGCAAGGGCCAGTTTGCTCCATTTCATTTTCGTGTCTCCTTTGGTGTTTTCAATAGCGCCTTGCTCACCACGAGCGAAGCGCGAAAGCGGTCGACGCTTTGCTGCCGACGTTCTGGCAGTGCGCCGGGTCGTGCTCAGTCGATGCGGTAAACCCGTGCCTCGAACGGTTTCAATGTCAGTTCATTCACGGCTTCATGCGGCTCGACCGACTGGTTGGCAAGCAGCAGACCGGCATGGTCCAGCTTGAAGCGCCGGTGCCGGAACTGCGCCTCCGCCGCGCTCAGGTTGCAGATCACGGCGATGCGCTGACCGTCGAAGCTGCGCACATAGGCGTAGATCTGCGGATGGTCTTCCAGCAGCAGGTTGTAGCGGCCATGCACGAGCGTAGGCTCGGCCCTGCGCAGCGCGATCAGGCTGCGGTGGAAATTGAGCACCGACTCCGGGTCGTCCTTCTGAGCGGCGACATTGATCGCGGTGTAGTTGGGATTGGTTTTCAGCCACGGCCTGGCCGTGCTGAAGCCTGCATTCGCGCTCGCGTCCCATTGCATCGGGGTGCGCGAGTTGTCGCGCGCGGTGATCGAAAGTTCCTCGAGTACCGTCTCGGCAGACTCGCCCTGCGCGGTACGCAGCCGGAACTGGTTCTTGGCGAACACATCGTTGAAATCGTCGATGCTGTCGAAGACCGTGTTCGTCATGCCGATTTCCTGGCCCTGGTAGATGAAGGGCGTGCCCTGCATCAGGAAATACATCGTGGCCAGCGAGGTCGCGCTCTCGCGCCAGAAGCGGGTGGTGTCGCCCCACTTCGAGACGATGCGCGGAATGTCGTGGTTCTCGAGGAACAAGGCGTTCCAGCCCACCCCGTCGAGCGACTCCTGCCAGGTGGAGAGAAGCTGCTTGAGCTCGCACACATCGAGGCCGGTGCCCGGCGCGCTGTTCCACAGATTGACATGATCGAACTGGATGATCATGTTCAGCCGCCCTTCCCCCGCACCGACCCATTCGCGCGCTTGGGTGGCCGACACCCCGTTGGCCTCGCCGACCGTCATCACGTCATAGTGATTGAAGGTGTTGCGGCACAGGTCGTCCATGTACTCGAGCACGCCGTCGATGTTCATGTGCATGGCGTGGCTCGGCACATAGTCGAGGCCGTCCGGGTTGGGCAGATCGGGAAAGCCCTCGACCTTCTTCATATGGGTTACCGCATCGAGGCGGAAGCCGTCGATGCCCTTGTCCAGCCACCAGCGCACCATGTCGAAGATCGCGGCACGCACATCATGGTTTTCCCAGTTGAGGTCGGGCTGACGGGTCGAGAACAGGTGCATGAAGTATTGGCCGGTCACGTCATCGAGCTTCCAGGCCGAGCCCTTGAAGATGCTCTCCCAGTTGTTGGGCTCGCGACCGTCCTTGCCATCGCGCCACACATACCAGTCGCGCTTGGGGTTGTCCTTCGATGCACGCGACTCGATGAACCAGGCGTGCTCGTCGCTGGTGTGATTCACCACCAGATCGAGAATCAGGCGCATGCCGCGCTTGTGGGTTTCGGCCAGCAGGCGGTCGAAATCGGCCAGGGTGCCGAACTCGTCCATGATGTCCTGGTAGTCGCTGATGTCGTAGCCGTTGTCATCGTTGGGCGACTTGTACATCGGGCAGATCCAGATGACATCGATGCCCAGCCACTTGAGGTAATCCAGGCGGGCGGTGATGCCGTTGAGATCACCGATGCCATCGCCATTGGAGTCCATGAAACTGCGGGGATAGACCTGATAGACGACGGCCTCTTTCCACCAGTTGTTGCGGGCTTTCGTAGCTTGCTGATCGTTCATTTTAAGTCGCTCTTAAGGGTCAGTGAGTCGGCGCGCCGAGCGCCATGGCAAATGATTCGTAGGGTTTGAGGGCAAGCAGCGGCCCTAGCGCGCCCCGAGGGGTGTAGTTGCTCACCAGATATTCTCCGCTACGCCCGGCCAGGTCTGCCGGCAGTTCAAGCTCGACCGGGTCTGCGGAAAAATTCGCGATCACGACCACCTGCGCGTCACCCAGACTGCGTCGATAGGCAAACACCTGCGGATGCGCTTCGAACAGCGCTTGGTAGTCGCCCTTAACGATCACCGCATGCTGCTTGCGCAACGCGATCAGCTTGCGATAGTGGTGAAAGATCGAGTCCGGATCGGCCAGTGCCGCTGCGACGTTGACCTCGCGGTAATTGGGGTTGACCGGCAGCCACGGCTCGCCACGCGAGAAACCGGCCTGGGCGGCATCGCTCCACTGCATCGGGGTGCGCGCGTTGTCGCGACCATTGGCATAAATGCCGGCCATCATCTCGTCATGCGGTACCCCGGCCGCGGTGCGTTCGCGGTAAAGGTTCAAGGTTTCGATATCGCGATAGTCGTCGATCGAATCGAAGCGCACGTTGGTCATGCCGATCTCTTCGCCCTGGTAGATATAGGGCGTGCCCTTCATGAAATGCAACACGGTGGCAAGCATCTTTGCCGACTCGACCCGGTAGCGACCGGGGTCACCGTACTTCGAGACCGCGCGCGGCAGATCATGGTTGTTCCAGAACAAGGAGTTCCAGCCCACGTCGGCAAGCTCGGTCTGCCACTTGGCAAAGATCGCCTTCAGCCCCGGCAGGTCCAACGGCCTCGGCTTCCACTTGCCCTCGACCGGATCATGGGTGAGCGTGATGTGCTCGAACTGGAACACCATCGACAACTCCTCACGCTGCGGGTCGGAATAGAGCTTGGCGATGTCCGGCGTCGCAGACCAGGTTTCACCCACGGTCAACACGTCGCGTGTGCCGAAGCTCGCGTGGTTCATCTCCTGCAGGTAGGGATGGAGCATCGGCCCATTGACGGTGATGCCTCGATCGACGTCCTTGCCGATCAGGTCGATCACATCCATACGAAAGCCGCCGATGCCCTTGTCAAGCCACCAACTCATCATGCGGTAGACTTCGGCCCGCAGCTTGGGGTTGGCCCAGTTGAGGTCGGGCTGGCGAGGTGAGAACAGGTGGTAGTAGTACTCGCCGCTCGCCTCGTCGAACTCCCAGGCACTGCCACCGAATGACGCACGCTGTGCGTCCGGCGGCGAACCATCGGCCAGCGGCGCGCGCCAGATGTAGAAGTCACGCCA
>JAEUNS010000065.1 GCA_016790005.1 Zoogloeaceae bacterium | reverse complement strand
GGCAAGATCTCGGCGCTGGGCATGAAGGCCGAAGGCCGCTGGGTCTTTGTGCAGGACCGGCGCGAGCCCGATGATGAAGATCCCGAGATCTGAGAGCTTAACAGGACGCAATCTATGGACCGAATCACCTTTTCGCGCCTGTTGATGGCGAGTTCGCTGGTTTGCACGTCAGCAATGGCTGCCGAGGAGCTCGATGACCTGTTTGATCTTGATGCACCGCTCGAAGGCGCGGTCGAGACCGCGCCGGCAAGGGTAGAGCCTGCCGATGACACCGCAGCCGATACTGATCCGGCACTCGATGACGCCTTCAATCTCGATGCCGCGGGGGCTGAGAGCGCGCCTGAGATGGGCGGTGCCGGAGGCTTGCGCCTCTCGGGCTTTGGCGAGCTGGCCGCGGCTTACACCACGCCGGACCCAGACCACTGGTCGAAGCTCCGGGCACGCTTCGAACTTGCCGCCAACGGTAAAATCGGCACTGGAGTCAAGTACAAGGTCAGCGGGCGCGCCGATCTGGATGGTGCCTTCGACCTCGAAAGTGATTTCTACCCCAGTGCGGTGCGCAACGACCAGCGCCGCGACTTCATGTGGCGCGAGACTTATCTCGACTTCGGCAGCGGTGACCTCGAATTCAGGCTGGGTCGTCAGCATGTGGTGTGGGGCGAAGTGGTGGGCCTGTTTGTGGCCGACGTGGTCTCGGCACGCGACATGCGCGAGTTTCTGCTGCCCGAGTTCGAGTCGATGAGAATTCCGCAGTGGGCCGCACGCGCCGAATATTTTGCCGGCGAGACCCATTTCGAGGCCTTGTGGATTCCTTATCCCAGCCATGACGACATCGGCAAACCGGGTGCCGACTTCTATCCCTTCCCGATTCCCGGTGGCGCCCCGGTGCACACCGTCGAGCGCGATACCGAGTTGTCGAACACCAACTGGGGTCTGCGGGTGTCGCACCTGGTGGCAGGCTGGGACCTCAGCGCCTTCTACTACCAGAGCCTCGATGCGTCGCCCACACTCTACCGTCTGCCTACCGGCCTCGAATTGCGCAACGACCGCATCAATCAGATCGGTGGCACATTCTCGAAAGACTACGACACCTTCGTGCTCAAGGGCGAGGCGGTGCATACCCGTGGGCGCAGCTTTCTCACCGCCGACCCGCTCGCGCCCTTCGGGCTGAAGGAGTCGAGCACCCTCGACTACGTCATCGGCGCCGACCTCAATCATGATGACTGGCGCTTCAACACCCAGTATTACGGCCGCTACACCTTCGATCATGCGGACGGAATGGTCGCTGACAAGGACGAGCACGGCCTCACCTTCCTGGTCAACCGCAAGTTCGGCGGCAGTTTCGAGGCAGAGGTGCTATATGTGACCAGCCTCAACCGCACAGACTACATGCTGCGCCCGAAACTGGTGTGGAACATCACCCAGGAATTGCGCGGGCAACTGGGTGCAGATATCTTCGGTGGCGCCGACGACGGCCTGTTTGGGCGCTTTGATGACAGTGACCGGGTCTATGTCGAACTCCGCAGGTGGTTCTGAGGGCCTGTCGCCGCGAATCAATTCAATGTGCCCTTGCACACATCTTCCCATCGCCTGATTGTTAGAAAATAAAACGATTTCAGGCGTATGTCCGACCGAAGGTAGAATAGAGCGCTTTTCGTGGTCCCGAGCACGAGTCTCTCGCTTCAAGCTGAGGGCTTTCGTGTGGTTTTCCCGCGGCCGCGGCGCGGCGTTTGAGTAGTATCCGGTAACTTACGAGGCCCAGAATGGCTATCAATCAAATCAAGGGGAATCCGATGATCACACAAACCGTTCCTCGTGCATGGGCGGGCACTCGCAGCGTGGTTTGCGCCGTGCTGGCTCTGGGCATGCTGGCCGGCTGCGCTACGACCTATCCGCCGGCACCCACGTTGGCGGCTGATTCCGAATACAACTATGTGATCGGCCCGGGGGACAACGTAAACATCATCGTCTGGCGTAACCCCGAACTTTCAATGACTGTCCCGGTGCGGCCGGACGGCAAGATCACGACTCCTCTGGTCGAAGATTTACCCGCTCTGGGGCGCGACTCCACGACGCTTGCCCGGGAGATCGAGAAAGAGCTCGGCAAGTTCATCCGCGAACCTGTCGTCACCGTGATCGTCACTGATTTCGTCGGGCCGTTCAGCGAGCAGATCCGGGTTGTGGGTGAGGCTGCAGAGCCCCAGGCGCTGGCCTACGTACAAAACATGACGCTTGTGGACGTGATGATCCAGGTGGGCGGCATCACCGATTTCGCAGCGGGTAACCGCGCCAGCATTCTGCGCACGGCCCAGGGCAACAAGCAGTTCAGCGTTCGGATCGATGACCTGCTGAACAACGGTGACTTCGGCGCAAACGTCGAAATGTTGCCAGGCGACGTGCTGGTGATCCCGCAGAGTTGGTTCTAATCACCCTACCGCCGCGGCTGATTTCAGCCCGGAACCGCCGGGGCCCGCCAAGGGCCTCGGTGCGACTGAGAAGCAGGACGAATGGAAGAAATAATTTCGAAGGTCATCAGTATTCTGCAGGGCATGTGGCGCTACCGCTGGTGGGGTTTGCTCACCGCGTGGATTGTGGCCATTGCTGCGAGTGTGGTGATCTACAAGATGCCCGACAAATACGAGTCAACCGCGCGCGTCTATGTTGACACTCAGTCGGTCTTGCGGCCGTTGATGTCCGGGCTGGCAGTGCAGCCCAATGTCAATCAGCAGATTGCGATTCTGAGCCGCACGCTGATCAGCCGGCCCAATGTCGAAAAACTGATCACAATGGCAGATCTCGACCTCAAAGCGCAGACGCCTGAAGCGCGTGAAGCACTGATCGCAAGTTTGTCAAAAGACCTCAAGATTAGAACTACGGGGCGTGACAACTTCTTTACCCTTGCCTTTCAGGATCAGGATCCCGCCCTCGCGCAGCGAGTGGTGCAGGCGCTCTTGTCTCTTTTTGTTGAATCCGGTCTCGTTGGCAAGCGTCAGGATACTGATGCGGCGCGTCGTTTCATCGAGGAGCAGATCGCTAACTATGAGGTCCGGCTGGCTGAAGCCGAGAATCGGGTCAAGGAATTCCGGTTGCGCAATATGTCGTTGTTGGGAGATGACGGGTCGGATTTCGTCACTCAGATTGCCTCGACGAGTCAACAGTTGGCCCAGGCGCGTCTCGAGCTTCGCGAGGCGGAAACATCGCGCGGTGTTCTGCAACGTCAGTTGGTAGGCGAAGAGCCTGTATTGTTGCCACAGGTCGATTCCAACGCCTCGGTTTCCATCCCCGTCATTGACGGTCGACTCGATGCGCAGCGCAAGAGCCTTGATGCCTTGTTATTGCGCTATACCGATTCGCATCCGGATGTGGTCTCGACCCGCCGCCTTATCGAGGCGCTTGAAAAGGAAAAGCAGGCCGAGATCGAGCGGATGGCTGCAAGTGGCATGGGTCAGTTCGGATCGATCGACTCGAATCCGGTCTATCAGCAAATGAAACTCGCACATGCCGATGCCGAGGCCCGCGTGGCGTCGCTTCAGGCGCGCGTGACCGAATATGAGCGCCGCCTTGCCGGTTTGCGCGAGCGATCAGAGCTGGTGCCCAAGCTGGAGGCGGAACGCGCACAGCTCAACCGTGACTACGCGGTTCAAAAGAGCAATTACGACCAACTTGTTACAAGGCGGGAGTCCGCGACCATGTCGGCCGAGCTTAGTGCTCAGTCTGGCGTAGGCGATTTTCGGGTAATCGACCCCCCGAGTCTGCCAACCAAGCCTTCGGCACCGGATCGGATACTGCTTTTCCCGCTGGCAGGGGTGGCGGCACTAGGCGTGGGTGTGGCGCTGACATTCTTGCTCGCGCAATTGCGTCCAGCGTTTGTCGATGGACGCAGCTTGAGGGAAATAACCGGACTGCCGGTGCTGGGTACGGTGAGCTTCCTCTCGGACTCGGCGGCTGTAAGGTCGCGACGAATTGGACTGGCCATGTTCAGCATGATTTTCATAATGTATTTTGCGGCCTTGGGGGCGTCGTCACTGGCGCTCCAATTCCTGCAGCGATGACGGAGCGCTCGTAGTGAGTATCATCGAAAAAGCCGTTCAACGGCTCGACCAACTGAAGCAGGCCAGTGCCGAGACGCCAGCGGTCTCCGAAGAATCGCCTGCTGTTGTTGCACCCAAACCTGCAGTGAAGTCCCTGCTTTCCGAAGCCAGACCTTTAGCTGGTGCCGACGCGGCGTCGGCGCCGCCGCAGGGCATCACACTCAAGCCGGCAACCGATCATCCAACCCGGGTAATCGAAATTGATCTCGGGCGCCTCGCAAAAATGGGCATGGTTACGCCAGACAGGTCAAAGTCAACCATTGCGGAAGAGTTTCGTGTCATCAAGCGTCCTCTCATCAGCAATGCAAAGGGACATGGTGCTGCGCCAATCGCAAAGGGCAACCTGATCATGGTCACGAGCTCGCTACCGGGCGAGGGGAAGTCATTCTCTGCCATCAACCTTGCGGTAAGCATGGCCATGGAGCTCGACTTCACCGTGCTGTTGGTGGATGCCGATTTTTCGCGGCCATCGGTCTTGCCGCGCCTCGGCCTTCCCGCCGAAAAGGGCTTGATGGACGTGCTGGTGGGTGAGGTTGCGGATCTGCGCGATGTGATGTTGCGCACCAACATCGAGAAACTCACGATCCTGCCTGCCGGAATGCCGCATGCGCGTGCAACCGAATTGATCGCGTCCGAGGCCATGGCGCGGTTACTGGCTGAAATGGCAAGCAGGTATCCCGATAGAATTATCGTCTTTGATTCGCCGCCGCTGCTGGCTACTACCGAGGCGCGCGTGCTCGCTACCCACATGGGACAGATCTTGGTTGTTGTTGAGGCTGAGCGTACCACCCATGGTGCGGTGACGCATGCCCTCTCCACCATCGAGGAATGTCCGGTAAAGATGATGATACTCAACAAGTCGCGTGGGCAGACCGGGGGTTTGTACGGTTATGGATATGGGTATGGATATGGCTCTGACACGCGCACAGAAACACCGGCCTGACGCTCCTCTAGCCATGGGGGCGAGGGTTGGCTGCAATCTGGCCTTGTTCTCGCTCCTTATGTCTGCTGGTGGAGGCGCGTTTGCGCAGTCGACGACCATACAGCCCACCTTGCTGGGGCGTCTCACCTATACCGATAACGTCGAAGCAAGCGCTATCGGAAGCAGCGACTGGGTGACGGAGATCTCGCCGGGTATCTCGATGCGGCGTGAGAGTGGGCGGCTGAACGGTTTTCTGAGCGCCAATCTGCGAAGTCTCTCTTACGCCCGTGACTCAGACCGCAACACGACCTTTCTGGCACTCGCCGGTCGAGGTGAATTCGAGGCGATGAAGGACTTCCTCTTCATCGACATGGATGCAAGAGTGTCGCGCGATAACGGCTCAGCCTTGAGCGGCCGCGGCACCAACGATCTCCTAGATGTGAACAAGGACAATGAAACCCGTCAGTTCGCACTTGGGCCGCGTTTCGAGTTCAGACCTTTCGGCACGTCGGAAGGTCAGGTGTCATACCGATACAACTGGTTTAATGGTTCTGGCGACATCGAGAGTCGCGAAGTCGGCGATCTTGACGCCCGTCTTACAGATCAACAGGCCTTCGGCCGATTTGGTTGGGGGCTTGCCTATCAACGTGAGGATACCAGCTACTCCACTTCGAGTTTCGCCGACGTCACCCGCGAAAAATATGAAGGTTTGCTTTATTTCAGTCCCGTTCAGCGCGTACGCCTGAGTGCCGGCCTTGGGCGTGAGTCCAACGATTTCGGCCTTGGAAGCGAGAGCTATACGACCAAATCCGCAGGTGTGGAGTGGGCGGCGTCGCCGCGTACCAATCTGGCGGCCAGCGTGGAGGATCGGTTTTTTGGCACCGGCTACAACTTCGACTTCACTCACCGACGTGCGCGTTCGTCATGGAATCTTGCCGCGTCGCGCGATGTATCTTCATCCACCAACAATAACCCGAGCGCCGAGGACGAACTGCGGTATCGCGAGTTCTACGATGCGCTCGGGAGCATCGGCGACCCGGTCGAGCGCGCAAGCGAAGCACGCAGATTGCTTGAAGAGCAGGGCGGCAACAGCGCGTTTCTGTTTGTCAGCAACAGCTATTTCGTGAACGAATTGTTGCGCGGCAGTGTTGCTCTGATCGGTCGGCGGAGTGTGTTGCGCTTCGACCTCCAGCGCAGCGAGCGCAGCAGGTTGGGTGCTGCACCGGCAACCAATACGCAGGACGACTTTGCCAACTACGATACAGTGGTTGACAACTCCGTTTCGGCCTCGCTCGCGCATCGTCTGACACCACAGTCGTCCGGTAACGTGAGTCTGCGATACTCGGAAAGCGAAGGCACCGGCCTCAATCAATCCACAACCGATCGAACCCAGTTGTTGATCGGCGTCACTACCCGCCTTGGTCCCAGCGCCAGCGGCGGGGTCGCGTACCGTTATCAGCGCGCAGACGGTACGGGAGAGGGTGCTGATTTCACCGAAAATGCCGTGACCGCCAATCTTGGCATCCGATTCTGACCAGGGGTTAAATGTACGAAGCCTATTTCAAGCTCTCGGGAAAACCCTTCCAGCTCAATCCCGACCCGGCATTCTACTTCGGTAGCCGAGGCCATCGCCGGGCGATGGCTTATCTCGAGTACGGCCTGCACCAAAACGAAGGCTTCATAGTCGTTACCGGCGAGATCGGGGCGGGCAAGACAACCCTGCTCCGCAGCCTGCTTGAGCATCTCGACCCGGGCAAGGTCGTTGCCGCAAACCTGGTAAGCACACAGGTCGATCAAAACGACATCCTTCGCATGGTCGCGGCGGCCTTCGCCGTGCCCTCGCGTGGGCTGGACAAGGCCGGGTTGCTGCTTGCGTTAGAAACTTTCTTTGTGTCGCTCGCAGCGGCGGGCAAGCGTGCCCTACTGATCGTGGACGAGGCCCAGAACCTCTCCCAGGGGGCGGTCGAAGAACTGCGCATGCTGTCGAACTTTCAACTCGAAGACCATGCCCTGCTGCAAAGCTTCCTGGTCGGCCAGCCCGAGTTTCGCGACATCATGCAAAGCCCGGACATGCAACAGTTGCGCCAGCGGGTCATCGCTTCCTACCATCTCGGGCCCATGGATGCGGCCGAGACGCGCGCCTACATCGAGCACCGTCTGGGGCATGTGGGCTGGAATGGCGATCCCCATTTCGAGGACGACAGCTTCGTCACCATTTACGGCCACACTGGGGGCATCCCTCGTCGAATAAACAGCCTGTGTGACAGATTGCTCCTTGCCGCGTTTCTGAGCGAGAGGCACGACATCGGTCGGCACGACGTCGAGGGCGTGATCGACGAACTCAAGGAAGAATTTGACCCGGCGGCTACGCGCAAGGCGGTTGGGCACAAGGTGGTGACCTCAGCCGACGGCCTGCGAATCAATGCTGAGCGGCTCAGGATTGCAGGGACGCTTGCCGACGAAGTCTCGGAGTTGTCATCGAATTTTGACCTTCGCCGGTTCGAGGCGCGCCTGGCCGGGTTGGAGCAATCGATGTCCGCCACCCTGAATGTGCTGAGCCAGCTACTCGAGGCGGTTCGAGTCGAGCCGCAGCAAAAGGATGAATCCAGTGAGCAAAAATAGACAGTTCGATGCTCCAATCATCTGCATCGTCGGGGCCCGCCCCAACTACATGAAGATGGCGCCAATCATCCGTGCCTTCGCAAACCACCAGCCGCCCCTCAAGGTCCTGCTGGTGCATACCGGGCAGCACTACGATGCCGCGATGAACGACCAACTGTTTGCGGATCTCGACTTGCCCCGACCCGACGTCAATCTCGAGGTTGGCTCGGCCAGCCACGCGGTGCAAACTGCCGAGGTCATGAAACGCTTCGAGCCCATCATCGATACCCATGGTGCCCGTGCCGTGGTGGTGGTCGGGGACGTCAATTCGACCATTGCCTGCGCCCTGGTTGCGGTAAAGAGGCATATTCCGGTGGTGCACGTCGAAGCCGGGCTGCGCAGCAATGACCGCAAGATGCCCGAAGAGATCAACCGGATTCTCACCGACCAGATCTCCGACATTCTCTACACCACTGAGCGCAGCGCACTCGCCAATCTTGAGCGTGAGGGCATTGCGGCCGAGCGGGTCGAGTTTGTCGGCAACGTCATGATCGACAGCCTGCTTGCCAGTTTGCCCAAGGCGCTTGCAGCAAAGGACATCCTGATTGCGGCAGATGTCGATCCCGCGCGCATTGCCAGCGGATACGGCGTTGTCACGCTGCATCGGCCGTCGAACGTGGATGACCCGCAAAAGCTCGCCTGCATCATCGAAGCTCTTGGCGAGATCAGCCGCAAACTGCCGCTGGTGATCGCCCTTCATCCGCGCACGCGCAACAACCTCGAGCGCAACAGCATGCTCGACCGGCTCGACAACTCCGGCTTTGTCATCCTCCCCCCGCAGGGATACCTGCAGATGCTTGGGCTGATGTCCGGTGCCGTGATGGTTCTCACAGATTCCGGCGGCATTCAGGAGGAAACTACCGCACTTGGGGTTCCGTGCCTCACCATTCGCGAGAACACCGAGCGACCGATCACGGTCGAGCAGGGTACCAATACTCTGGTCGGCACCGACCCTGGAGCATTGATTGCAGCAGCGAACGCGGTGCTGGCGAATGGCGGCAAGCGTGGTCGTGTTCCCGAATACTGGGACGGCAAGGCTGCTGAAAGAATCGCGGCACATCTGTTTGCCTGGCTCGAGCGGGCCGAGCTTACCTGAACCGCATCAGAAATCACCGGGGCGTGCTCGTTCGGCATGCTGGCAAGCGGCCCCGCCAGGAAGGCTTGATGAACAAACGAATCACCAATGCACTGACGATCGACGTTGAAGACTACTTCCAGGTTTCGGCGCTCGCAGATCACTTTCCACGCAGCGAATGGGACAGCGTCCCTTGCCGCGTAGAACGAAATGTCGACCTCATCCTGGCGCTACTGGATGAAAGGGGGGCGAAGGCCACGTTCTTCACTCTTGGCTGGATTGCCGAGCGCTATCCCGCGCTCATCAGGCGTATCACCGACGCAGGTCACGAACTCGCCAGCCATGGTTACGGTCACGAACGCGCCAGTGCCCAGTCACCGGATGTTTTTCTTGAAGACATCGCCCGCGCAAAGAAGATTCTTGAGGACCTGTCTGGCCAGAACGTCACCGGCTATCGCGCCCCGAGTTTTTCGATCGGCGCCGGTAACCTGTGGGCGCATGACTGTCTCGCCGAGGCGGGGTATGGATACAGTTCCAGCATATACCCGGTCAAGCATGATCACTATGGCATGCCCGATTCGCCGCGGTTTGCCTATCGCCTGAAAAACGGTTTGATGGAAATACCGGTCACCACGATGCGCTGGATGGGGCGTAACTGGCCGGCCGGCGGGGGAGGGTACTTCCGCCTGCTGCCTTATGGTGTGTCACGCTGGCAAATCGCGAAGGTAAACCGCGATGATCAGCGCCCGGCGATCTTCTATTTCCATCCGTGGGAGGTCGATCCCGGGCAACCGCGCGTTCAGCAAGCCGCGGCAAAGGCCCGGTTTCGTCATTACGTCAATCTCGATCGCACCGAGCGCCGCCTGCGCCGCCTGCTTGCCGATTTCCAGTGGGGTCGGGCAGATCACGTATTCAAAGACGCGGCCTGACGGATTCTTATACAGCCATGGATCGTCTTCCGCTCGTCGTCAAGC
>JAEUNS010000003.1 GCA_016790005.1 Zoogloeaceae bacterium | reverse complement strand
CGGACTGCAAACCGGCACCGGATTCTCGCGCATCATGAAATGCGCTTCGGTACCCGGCCAGCCGGCATCGCCAAAATAGAGCGCAGCATCGAATTCGGTTTCATCGAACAGGAATGGGCGGGTACGGTTGGTGAGATTCACGGTCGCATCCGGCAGATGACGCTGAAAATCGCCGAGCCGGGGCAGCAGCCAGCGGGTCGCGAAAGTGGGCAGCACCGCCAGTTCCAGAGTGGCTCCGCTGCCATGATGAGCCATCACCGACAAGGTATCGCGCTCGACCGCATCCAGCCGCGCCGCCACCTGGCGGCTGTAGGACGAGCCCGCCTCGGTCAGTTGCACCCCACGCTTGGTGCGCCTGAACAACTGCACGCCGAGAAAGTCTTCGAGCCCGGCGATCTGCCTGCAGACCGCACTCTGGGTCAACGCCAACTCTTCAGCAGCGCGAGTGAAGCTCTCGTGGCGCGCAGCGAGCTCGAATGCAACCAGCGCGGTGGTGTTGGGAATCTTGCGTCTCATGAGTTCTCCAAGTGCGCTTTATGCACAGGTTACTTCCGAATTATCGTTTGTTTAAGGCATGGTGGATTCTATAAAGTAATAGGCACTCGGTGATCACCCACCGATCCCACACCCGATGAGGAGACAAAACATGGCAGCAGATCGCGCAAACTTCAACTGGTCCGACCCATTCCACCTCGACGCGCAGCTGAGCGACACCGAGCGCATGGTGCGTGACACCGCCCGCGCCTACTCGCAAGAAAAGTTGCTGCCGCGCATTCAGGACGCGTTCCGCAACGAGTTCACCCATCGCGAGATCTTCAACGAGATGGGCGAGCTGGGCCTGCTCGGCGCGACCATTCCCGAAGCCTATGGCGGCGCCGACATGAACTACGTCTGCTACGGGCTGATCGCGCGCGAGGTCGAGCGCGTCGATTCCGGCTACCGCTCGATGATGAGCGTGCAGAGCTCGCTAGTGATGGTGCCGATCAACGAATTCGGCAGCGAAGAACAGAAAATGAAATACCTGCCCAAGCTCGCCACCGGCGAATGGGTCGGCTGCTTCGGCCTCACCGAGCCCAACCACGGCTCCGACCCCGGCGGCATGATCACCCGGGCACGCTCGGTCGATGGCGGCTACAGCCTCACTGGCTCAAAGATGTGGATCACCAACAGCCCGATCGCCGACGTGTTCGTCGTGTGGGCGAAGACCGACGACGGCAAGATCCGCGGCTTCATCCTCGAGAAGGGCTGGAAGGGGCTTTCGGCCCCGGCCATCCACGGCAAGGTGGGCCTGCGCGCCTCGATCACCGGCGAAATTGTGATGGACGAAGTGTTCGTGCCGGCCGAGAACATGTTCCCCGAAGTGACCGGCCTCAAGGGCCCGTTCACCTGCCTCAACTCGGCCCGCTATGGCATCGCCTGGGGCGCGCTGGGCGCGGCAGAGTTCTGCTACGAAGCCGCCCGCCAATATGTGCTCGACCGCAAGCAGTTCGGCCGCCCGCTCGCCGCCAACCAGTTGATCCAGAAAAAGCTCGCCGACATGCTCACCGAGATCACTCTGGGGCTGCAGAGCTGCCTGCGCGTGGGACGGATGAAGGATGAGGGCAACGCCCCGGTCGAGATCACCTCGATCATCAAGCGCAACTCCTGCGGCAAGTCGCTCGATATCGCCCGGGTCGCGCGCGATATGCTCGGCGGCAACGGCATCTCGGACGAATACGGCGTGATCCGCCATGTGGTCAACCTCGAGGTGGTGAACACTTACGAAGGCACCCATGACGTGCATGCGCTTATTCTCGGCCGCGCGATCACCGACATCCCCGCGTTCGCCAACTGACACGGCCGCACACTGTGCAATCCAATGGCGTTCGCTGGCTGCTGCGGACGCCATCGACACCCATCATCTTCATCGAATCTGCGGAGACAAGACCATGGCAGGCGCTCTTTCCCATATAAGGGTTCTCGACCTCTCGCGAATCCTGGCCGGGCCATGGGCGAGCCAGATCCTGGCCGATCTCGGCGCAGATGTTATCAAGGTCGAGAAACCCGGCGAGGGTGATGACACCCGCGGCTGGGGCCCCCCTTTCCTGAAGGACGAACACGGCAACGACACCCCGGTCGCCGCCTATTATCTATGCGCCAACCGCAACAAGCGCTCGATCACGGTCGACATGACCCAGCCCGCAGGTCAGAAGCTGTTGCACGACCTTGCCAGGCAGTCAGACGTGGTGATCGAGAACTTCAAGCAAGGTGGCCTGGTGCGCTACGGACTCGACTACGCAACGCTCAGGCAGATCAATCCCCGCCTGGTCTATTGCTCGATCACGGGCTTTGGGCAAACCGGGCCCTATGCACCGCGTGCCGGCTACGACTTCCTGATCCAGGGGCTGGGTGGTCTGATGAGCCTGACCGGACGACCGGACGGCGAGCAGGGTGGCGGTCCGATGAAGGTCGGCGTGGCGCTCACCGACATCCTCACCGGCTTATATGCCGCAAATGCGGTTCAGGCAGCGCTGATCGCGCGCGACACCACTGGCGCCGGGCAACACATCGACCTCGCCCTGCTCGACGTGCAGGTTGCCTGTCTCGCCAATCAGGCGATGAACTACCTCACCACCGGAAAATCGCCGGTTCGCCTTGGCAATGCCCATCCCAACATCGTGCCCTATCAGGACTTTCCGACCGACGACGGCTACATGATTCTCGCCATCGGCAACGACGGCCAGTTTGCGCGCTTTTGCGAAGCGGCCGGGCAAGCCAACCTTTCATCGGATCCGCGTTTTTCGACCAACAAGGCACGTGTAGGCAATCGGGCGGCGTTGATTCCCTTGCTGAACAAGCTCACGATCAAACGCACGACGGCAGACTGGATCTCGTTGCTCGAGAAGCTCGCCGTGCCCTGCGGCCCGATCAACACCCTTGAAGACGTGTTTTCCGACCCCCAGGTGCAGGCCCGCGGTCTGCGGGTGGACATGCCTCATCCGGTCGCCGGGCATGTTCCACAGGTAGCGAGCCCGATCCGACTATCCGAAACCCCGGTCGAGTACCGCAATCCGCCCCCGATGCTGGGCGAACATACCGATTCGGTACTGGCTTCGATACTCGCGTTGAGCGACTCGGATATCGCGGCGTTGCGCGCTCAGGGCGTCGTCTGAGGCTACAAGCACGCCGAGAACGCTTATGGCGGCGGACACCGAAACGTGAAAGCCGCCTGAGCGACTTTCACGCTAGCGGCGGCCTCACAATTGCCCAAGCTCAGCGTTGGGCCAGCTTCTGCTCTAGGCGGGCAGCACGTTGCCCCGACGCCGGATGGCTCGCAAAAAAGCTGCTGTCATTGCCGTACATCTTTTCAAGCTTGCGCAGTGCAGTGACCGCTCCATCCGTCTTGTGGCCTTTGCTCTTCAGAAAATCAACAGCAAAGTCATCAGCCTCGTATTCCTGCTTCTGAGAGAACTGGGCGCCGATCAACGATTCACCCAGCTCACCCAACTGGGAATTCGACAAAGCCGACACGGCCGCATTACCGCTCGATGCGGCTACCTGGCGGGCTGCCGAACTCGCATAGGCCACTTGAAACGCCTTCTTCGAGTGCCCAAGCACCACATGCCCGATCTCGTGCGCCAGCACATAGCGCACCTCGTCGTCATTCATGTTGTCCAGCAGTCCGCTCATGATGCGAATCGAACCATTGGGCACTGCGAACGCATTCACATCCGTATCGACATAAACCTTGTAATCGAGGCTGACCCCATCCACCTGCTTGAAGTCGGCAGTGAGACTCGCCAGCCGTTTGCCATGCTTGCTACCAGCCGAGGCGATCTTGTTGCTCGCATCCTGCTGGGCAATCGTCTTGTCACCGATGGCCTTGATGTCAGAATCCGTAAGGGTTGCCGCGGTGGTCAAACTCATACCCGCGTCCATCATCCCGCCCAGATCCATGCCACTCGTCTTGCAACCCGATAACACCAAAAAAGACAAACCGACCACCAGCGACAACTTTTTGTAACGCATCAAAAACTCCGGATTGATATGAATCGACGACCCGGATTATCCCCGATTGATATCAAACGAGACCGGGATCGATCGACACTCGACAAAAAGTCACATGTTGAGGCGCAAGTCGAACCCCAATTCGAGAGCCTTCGAAGAACGCCCTCAGGCCGCCAGCGCCTCGGGCATCTTCATCTCACCCCCAAGCGCGTCGACCAGCGCCGGCAACAACAACGCGATCTCGCCAGTCATCAGCGCAAAGCCGGCATCGAAGATCGCGCGTGCGTCTTCCGCGCCCGACTCGTCGACCTTTTCCTTGACCACATCGAGAAAATCGAGCCGCTTGACTTCCATCTTTTCGGTCAACACGAAGCTTACCCGCTCGTCGTAGGTGAGCGCGAGACGGGTGGGCATCTTGCCACCCTCCAGATGGGCGCGAACCTCGTCGCCCTCCAGCGCGTGCCGAACATAACGCACGGCCGCCTTGTCCTCGGTGACCGCGCGCAATTCGCAATCCTGATCGATCGTGAATCCGTCCGGTGCCTCGCCGCCAGCCAGCCAGTCGGCCATCGCCGAAGCGGGCGAGTGTTCGGTACGCACCAGGCTCAGCGGCAGGGTCTCCAGTGCCTGACGCAGGGCTTCGAGTACGTCTTCGGCACGGGTCTGGCTGGGCGCGTCGATACCGAGCCAGCCATTGACCGGATCGATCCAGGCAAACACCTTCTTGCGTCGGGTGAAGGCCCGCGGCAGAAATTCCTGCATCACCTGCTCGCGCAACTCCTTCATCTGCTTGCGTCCAGGTTTGTAGCCTTGGCGCGCGGCGATTTCTTCGGCACGTTCTTCGGCCTCCTGCTTGACCACCGACGAAGGCAACAGGCGTTGCTCCGAGCCAAGCGCAATCAGCCACTGATCACCAACACGATGCACCAGGGTGTCGCCATCATGGGGTGATACCCAGCCGCGGGTCTCCTGATCCTGGCTGCCGCATGGCTGAAAACGCTTGCGCGCCAGTTGTTCTTCGAGCGCTTCGGCGCTCATGTTCCAGCCGGCGGGCAAACGGTAAAACTGCAGATTCTTGAACCACATGCTTGAATTTCCAGACAATGGGGGGACAGGCCCGAATCGCTTCGGGCCCTGGCGAAATGAACTCAATGGGTTTGCGCAGACTCGACGATGTCGCGGATCACCCGCACTGTATCCAGATCGGATGAATGGTAGGCCGACTTCACGAAACCGGCGTAAGCCCCATCCGGATCGCTCTCGGATTCGGGCAGGGTGGTGCGATAGACGAAACGCAGGATCAACGCGTTCGGTTCAGGCTCTTCGATCGATATCCGCAAGCTGCCACCCGCGTGTTGCGGCGTAGCGCCCGACTCGAAGGTAACGGCTTCAAAAGGCTCGAGAAAAACCTGGTCATGGATCACCACCTGGCCGAAATGGAGGGCGCGTACGAGCGAGTCTTCGGTGCGCTCCAGAATCGTGCAGGCATCGAGTCCAGGCAGAAACGGGCGCGGATCCTCAGCCCGATAAAGCAGTCCTAACCAGACCTGATCGCGTGTCAGTTCGGCAACCAGGCGGTTGTCGGGATCATTGATCGCAATCACATGTTCAAACTTCAAGACATCCTCCGTTGTGGCCAGTTCAGCGGCACGATGAGAGCGACTTTGCGTCGCTCATGATCATCCGAACCGTGGACCGACCCGTGCATCTTCACGAACAGGCCGCAGTGTATCCCGCTTTCCATCCGCTGAAAAACCCGGACCCCGGCATCGACGTCATGGTTCTATTTGTTGATAAATGTATACAAGATCATGGTAAACATACTGAGCCAGGATCTGTTAATAATCAAATTATAAGCAATAATTTCAAATGTTTACGCTGTTGATAAACATGTGCGGCAGACGTCTGATTGCGCTGTCTGGAATGTGACCAAAAAAACCGAGATCGTATTGAGAGCCACTTTTCAACAAAAGCTGCACCTTCTTCCAGCCCAGTTGCTCACCGAAACAGCCCAATCCATCCACAAGAAATTTGTAACAACCGGGCCACGGGTTAAGATTTGGCGATGAAAACCGAACGAATGCTCCAATCCCAGGGTTTCGGCAGTCGCAAGGACTGCCGGGCACTTATCCGCGCGGGTCTGTTCTCGATCGATGGTGTCGTGATCGACGACCCGTTTGCCGAAATCCCCACAACCGAACTCCGCTTCGAGGTCGATGGTGAGTCCTGGCGTTACCGCGAACAGGCCTACCTCATGTTTCACAAGCCCGCCGGCTATGAATGCTCGCGCAAGCCGACCTTTCATCCGTCGATCTACACCCTGCTGCCCCAACAGTTCGCCAACCGCGACATTCAGCCGGTCGGGCGCCTCGACCAGGACACCACCGGGCTGTTGCTGATGTCGGACGACGGGCAGTTCATCCATGTGTGGAGTTCGGGCAAGAAGCGCATTCCAAAAGAATATCTCGTTCAAACCAGCGAGACTGTGAGCGACGAACTCATCGCAAACCTGCTCGCCGGGGTCAAGCTCGACGATGAACCCGAGTTGATAGCTGCATTCGCCTGCAGCCGGGAAGGTGACCGCATGCTCAGGCTGACCGTCACCGAAGGCAAATACCACCAAGTAAAACGCATGCTGGTGGCCGGCGGCGGCAATGTCGCCAAGCTTCATCGCAATCGGGTCGGTGGGCTCGAATTGCCCGATGACCTGCCCGAGGGTGGGTGGCGCTGGCTCGAGCCGGGGGATCTGGCACGTCTTGCCGATCTGCGTGGCGTCGCCGACTGAGGTTCAACCCGAAGCGGGTTGGTTTATTTTTGCGATTCTTGCAGCAGCTTCGTAGTGGTGTACTGATCTTTATATATTTAAACAACCATAAAAATCATAGTAGCCGGGTTTCTGTGGATAAGTCTTCAAAGCCCATCTGGAGCAAGCGATTCAAGCTTTCAAAACCCGGTAGATAAAACCGGAGTTGACTGTGTGTCGAATGTGACCGGTTTTAGTCGCCAACTGCCTGGATCGCTTTGTCCACAATGAACTCAGACCTGATACAGCTTTTATAAACCCGATATGAATGGACTCGTGGCTGAATCGCGCAAGCGCTGGGATGTCTTTTGCAAGCTTGTGGATAACTTCGGGGATATCGGAGTCTGCTGGCGTCTGGCAAGGAATCTGAGCGAACACCACCAAGTGTCGGTGCGGCTGTGGATCGATTGCCCGGAGGCCTTTTTCAGGCTTCAGCCCGGATTGAAGAAACACGCTCTTCCGCTCATGCTGGGCCATATCGAAGTGTGCGAATGGTGTGAGCCGTTCGGGCCGGCAGAAACGGTAGAAGCGGCGGACGTTGTGATCGAGGCCTTTGCCTGCGGCTTGCCGCCGGCCTATATCGAAGCCATGGTGGCGCGGTCGCTGAAGCCCGTCTGGATCGAGCTCGATTACCTCTCGGCCGAAGCCTGGGTGGGTGAATGTCATGGGCTGGGGTCGATCCATCCTCAGTCCGGTTTGCAGCGGTATTTCTTCTTTCCGGGTTTCGAGCGCGACACCGGTGGGCTGTTGCGTGAGCCCGGGCTGTTTGGTGAGCGCGATCGCCTTCGCGCTCGGGCGGATGTCCGTAACGCACTCCTGGCCTTGCTGGGTGTGGATGCCAGCCTACACAGGGCGTTGCTGGTGTCGCTTTTCAGCTATGAAAATGCAGCGATTCCGGAGCTTTTGAATCTCTGGGCCAAGGGCGACCGGGACGTGTTGCTGCTGGTGCCGGAAGGGCGCGCACTGAGCAGCGTCGCAACCTTCTTTGGTGAGTCCGTGCTGAAGGCCGGCGATCGTCGCAGCCGTGGAAGGCTGGTGATGTCGATACTGCCGTTCTCAGACCAGACCGCTTACGATCGCCTGCTGTGGCTGTGCGACCTCAACTTCGTGCGTGGTGAAGATTCGTTCGTGCGCGCCCAGTGGGCCGAAAAACCCTTCGTCTGGCATATCTATCGTCAGAACGAGGGTGTGCACCTGATCAAGCTCGAAGCCTTTCTCGCGCTTTATTGCAAGGACCTGGATTCTGCCAGCGCTGCGACCGTTTGCACCTTCTGGCGCGAATGGAACCGCGAACAATCTCTCGCCGACGCCTGGCCACGGCTGCTGGCTGCAATGCCGGTGCTGGAAGGGCATGCACGACGTTGGTCCGAAGGGCTCGCATGCCAGGCAGATCTTGCTTCGCAGTTAGTGCATTTTTGCGAAAAACGTTTATAATTCAGGGTTTTTTTAACGTCAGCGGCGAAGCGTCCGCACAGAACCGAATTCAGGAATCACGATGAAAACCGCTCAGGAACTCCGCTCAGGCAACGTCATCATGGTGGGTGCCGACCCGCTGGTGGTGCAAAAGGCCGAATACAACAAATCCGGCCGCAACTCGGCGGTCGTGAAGATGATACTCAAGAACCTCCTCACCGGCGCGGCGTCCGAGAGTGTTTACAAGGCCGACGACAAGTTCGAAGTCGTGGTGCTCGAGCGTAAGGAAGTCACCTATTCGTATTTCGCCGACCCGATGTATGTCTTCATGGATGAAGAGTACAACCAGTACGAGGTCGAAGCCGAGAACATGACCGACGCGCTCAAGTACCTCGAAGACGGTCTGACCTGCGCCGTCGTGTTCTACAACGGCAAGGCCATCTCGGTCGAACTGCCGAACTCGGTCGTGCGCGAAGTCATCTACACCGAGCCCGCCGTCAAGGGCGACACCTCCGGCAAGGTGCTGAAGCCTGCCAAGCTCGGCACTGGTTTTGAATTGATGGTGCCGGCCTTCGTCGAAATCGGTGACAAGATCGAAATCGATACCCGTACCGACGAATACCGCAACCGGGTCAAGTAAGTGTGGCTTCACAGCCGGTCCGGCAGGTTTCCGAAAGGCCCGCGCAAGCGGGCTTTTTGTTCCGGATGATGTGACCGGCCCCATTCGTGTTTTTCAGCCATTGCGCCGCAGCGATTTGTCGCGCACATTAGCGGCGTGAAACTCAGCGACATCAACTGGCAGGACTACTGGAAGCGCCTGCAGACCACCCTGCTCGATCCCAGCGTCGACGAAGTGGCGCTCGCGGCCTCGCTTGCCGAGGCGCGTGCGCGCATGCCGGTGCCGGTGATCTGGCTGATCGGCAAGACCCAGGCGGGCAAAACCTCGATCATTCGCGCACTCACCGGCAGCGATAGCGCCGAGATCGGCAATGGCTATCAGCCGTGCACCCGATCTGCGCGCTTTTACGACCATCCGGCCGATGTTCCGGTGGTGCGCTTTCTCGATACCCGCGGCCTCGGCGAACGGGCCTACGACCCGGCAGAGGACATCCGCTTCTGCGAGGCCCAGGCGCATCTGGTGCTTGCGGTAATGAAGCTTGCCGACCCGGGGCAGGAGGCGGTGTTCGAAGTCCTGCGGGCGATCCGCAAACGCCACCCGGAATGGCCGGTGCTGATCGCCCAGACCGGCCTGCATGAGCTCTATCCGCCGGGGATGCAGCATCCAGACCCTTATCCATTCGATGATGGCCTGGTGGGTCC
Organism: Zoogloeaceae bacterium; assembly: GCA_016790005.1. Taxonomy (GTDB): domain Bacteria; phylum Pseudomonadota; class Gammaproteobacteria; order Burkholderiales; family Rhodocyclaceae; genus UBA2357. The sequence continues at coordinate 3 of JAEUNS010000003.1, read as the reverse complement.
AGA
>JAEUNS010000473.1 GCA_016790005.1 Zoogloeaceae bacterium | reverse complement strand
CGCAAGATTGCTGACCCATACCTCGGCCGGCGCGAACAGCGCGGGGTCGATCTTGTAAAAGTCGTAGTCGTAGTCATGGAAGATGTCGGCGAACGAGCGGCCATAGTCGCGCGAGTTCGACGATGGCAGGCGCTCGGCGAGATCGCGCGCCGCAGCATCGTCGCAATGCACATTTAGATGCACCCGGCCACCGTAAAGGATTGCGTCATTGGTCCGACCCATTGCCACCCCACCATCGGGGCTGGGCGATGGTAGCGGCGCGGCGGCGCTGCCGTCCACGATCGCGTCGAGCGCAAAACCGAGTTCATGCGCCTTGTGCATCGCCACCTCGAGCACCCGCGCAACCACCTGGGTCGTGCCGGCCAGACTGGTCGTCGGCGTCAGCACCAGGGTGAGGGCCTCGGGCGCGAGCCCACAGTCGCGCAAGACCTTGTCGACGACGACCGCCGGCGGGCGGCGATCCACTTCCAGCACCAGCACCCCGCTGTCGGACCGATCGTGATAGTTCAGCTCGGCGAACAAGTCCTCGCGCGCAGCCAGTGCCCGGGCCGGGCCCGAGCCTAGCGAGAAAAACCGCTTGCCGCCCGCCTCTTCCTTGCTGGCGGCGAGGCCCCAGCCGGCATACTGGCTCGCCAGACAGGCGAGCACCGGCTGCGCGCTCGAAACCTCGAGCCAGGTCGGCCAGCCATCGCTCGCGCGGCCAGACAGCCGCACCCGTCCGAGCCCGCCCATGCAGATCTCGCCGATCAGCAAGCCGGCGGCGACGCTGCCGCGCACGTCGATACCGGCATCGACCAGGCGCACTCCTCCCGGCAATTGCTCGATCTTCACGCCCAGATTGTCGGCCTGCTCCAGCAGCCTTGCCAGCAGCGGCGCAGCGAGTTGGCTCACGCTCAGGTCGGCCATCTGAAGCGGGTTTGCGCGGTCGCTCGACACTTCGGTCTTGTCGCTCATGACATCAGTCCTTTGCAGCCAACAAAGCACGAGCCTTGTCAAAGGCCTCACCAAAGCCGAGGTATAGCGGCTTGTCGGTGGTGCGCATCGCCACCAACAGTCCGTTCTCGACCTGGTACTTGACATTGCCGATCGCGAGAGCACCGATGCCGACCCCGCGGCCATCGGGCAGCGGCTTGCCGTCATCCATGACCCCGACCCCGGCGATGCCCTCGGGCGGCACCGCGTTCACATCCGCAGCCACCAGCAGGCGGCTCGCCGCGGCACGCTCATCGGCACTCATCACCTGTATGCCCGCCGCCGCGGTGGCCATGACCACATCCGCGCCGCTGATCGCCGCACGCCGCACACCGGGATCAGCCACGCCGGCCGAATCGAGGCTGCAGTCGAAGCGTGCGCCGGTGGCCTGCGCGGCCCTGGCCGCCGCCTCGGGGTCACGGTGGCTGGCCAGCGTGACGCTCGCGCCCAGGCGCGCAGCGAGCACGCCGGCGATGCGTCCGACCGTGCCCGTCCCCCCCAGAATCAAGACCCGTTTGCCTTCGAGATCGGTAGCGTGGGCCTTGCGAAGCTGTCGTTCCACACACGCAACCAGTGCCGCGGCAGTCGTGTACGAACCACTGGGGTCGGCGATCACCGACACCTCGAACGGCGGCACCATCGCACGCCGGGCAGTGTCGAGCATGTCGGCCGCGAGCACCACGTCGCGCCCGCCGATGAAGATTCCGGTGGCCCTGACGCCTTTCGGACCCCGCGAGAAGATCGCATCCTGGGTCAGCCCGGTGATCTCGTCGGCCGTCACCCCGCAATAGGGCACAACCACCTGGTAGCCGGCGTCGACAGCCATGTTGATGTCGAACGGGCTCATCTGCTTGCCCGGGGTGAACATGTGAAGAATGTAGCTGCGTTCCATACGGGTCATTCCTTGTTTTAAGACCGGTGTTGAGCAGCAGTGCGAGACGACCGGTTGGCAGACTCGCACGCTGCGGTGACGATGCCCCCGCGGGCTCAGACCTGGGCGAGCACAGCCGCGTGGCTGCGCACCAATGCGCCGCGGTTATTTCCGCCGACGACCACCAACTCCAGGGCCGGGTCGACGACACCGTCTGCGCGGGCCGCGGCGATTGCCCGTTCGGCCTCTTCCTCGCTGCGGGTAAACATGAAACCGGTTGGCCCCCATGAGCTCTGGCCGACGCCTGCGCAGTAACGCGCGTGCATCCAGTCAAGCACGGTGGCGACGGCCTCGCTGGTGTACATCGAGCCGCCCTGGGCGGGCGCAAAATAGGCACCGATGAGCGACTGGATGGTACTCACGCCTTCGGCGAAAGGTTCGAAGTCCTGCTCGATCGCACCGGGCAGAACACGCATCAACACCTGCTGACACAGATCTGCTGCGAGATCGCGCGGAAACGGCGGCAAGCGCTCCATTGCGACCCTCTCGGCACTACCGCACAAGCCGTCTATTCGTCCGTCCAGTACCAGCACCACCCGCCAGGCACCGGGGAACGACACCCGCGCCAGCAGCGGTGCCGCCGAGCCATTGCGACCCGGACCGCCATCGAGCAACAGCCCCCCCTGATCGAAGCCCGCAATACCGACCCCCGAACGCTCGCCGCGCCCCAGCATGGCCGCGATGCTGCGGGTTGGAATATCGAGGCCGTGAAACTCGCTGAAGGCACGCCCTGCGGCCAGGGCGAGTTGAGTGCCGGAACCAAACCCGGCATGGGCAGGCGGTGCGTGGTGCAGGCGGAGCATCACCGGCTCTTCGAAGCCGCTTGCGGTTTGCAGGGCTTCGAGGTGGCGCTCGAGCCGCGCGCGATCGCACGCGCTGCAGCCCGGGTCCACCAGCACCGTGTTCTCTTGCGCCGCAGCGATGCTCACGCGCGTCGAGAAACCATCGATCACCAGCCCAAGGCTGGCGAAGCGCCGCCCCAGGCTCGCGCTCGGGTCGAGAAATCCCAGATGCAGCCGCGCCGGCGCTTCAACCGAAATGCCATCTTCACCCCGGGCGGGGCGCTCGAGTCTGTTCATGCGGATGTCTCCGCCGTGCCGGTCCGACCGGTACGGTCTGGTTATTCTGATTGCCGCCCTCTTTTTAGCAAGCTTCATTCCATGCGACATTCGGCCTGCGCGGATACCTTTTCAGAGCAAACCGCGCGCGTCGGTGCCCGAAGCCTCGGTGCACAGCGCTGGATCGCAGAGCGCTGCCAGAAAGAGCGTGGCCACTGTCAGGTCGGCGCTGGTGCCAGGGTTCAGTCCGCGCGTCTTGAGCGATTCGTCCCAGCGCATGAAATCGGCGCTGTCGGCCGCACTGGCCTCGGCACTCAAACGCTGAAGCCACACGCGCGCTTCGCCGGAGACGCCGCACGCAGCCTTTACCCCGAACTTGCGCGCAATGTGCGAGTCGGGTTCGCGAGCCAACCAGCCCAGATACAGCCGCTGTACCGCCAGCGCATGCGACATTCCGGGCATGGCTTGGCTCGTGCGCAGCGCGTCCAGCCCGAAGCCGCACAGATCCGCGAACCCATTTGCGTACTGGCGCGCGATCATGTCGCGATCGGCGGCAAGCGCCATGGCCTCAACCAAGCCTATATCCGGCTCGGTGCCCACATCCTGCTCCGCGGCCTTGCCCAAGCCACCGGGGTTTGCCTCAGCGATCGCGCGAAAGGCCGCGCGCGCATCGTCGATGCCAAGCTCGGCAAGCACAGCAGAAAGCGTCGCGAGGAGCGTTGTGCAGTCGGATCGCGGCGAGCGCTCGGCGGCGGCGGCAAGCGGTGCACACAACAGCAGGATGCCGAGATTGGTGTTGCAGGCGACCGCCGCGCGGGTTGCGCGAACGGCCGATTCGATCCGCGCCCCCACCTTCGCCCCACGCGCGAACAAGCCCGGTAGCGAGGCCTCGGCGCTGGTCAGGAACTGTTCAGCCTGCATCGCATGGCCGGGCGAATGAATGCTCACATTGCCGGGCTTGCGAACCATGACGTCAGACCAGCAGGCCCAGCGGAAGGCCGAACGCGCATGCTCGAACACGGGCGTTACAGCTGCATCGATGGGCTTGACCATCCTCACGCCGAGCCTGCACATGCATCGAGGCGCGCGAGAAGTGTGTCGCGTCGCTGAGCGAGCAAGCCCTCGACTTCGTCCCGCGAGGCTGCCTCCGCGACGATGGTACAAACCGGATCATGGCGGGCCAATGCGGCCCCGGCCGCAGGCTGGTCGGCACACCAGCCACAACCCGCAATCCAGTCAGCCAGAGTGGCATCCATCAGGACTGCCCGACGGGCAAACACGACCTCGAAGCCCCGGAACGGCGGCGGGCCAACAGTGGAGTCGCGAAGCACCGGCAGCAGCCCGCTGCTCGCTGCAAGATGCGCCCGCAGGAGCCCGCCCGCCAGTGCATCGCGAAACAGCGAAATGCTCGCGGTCGGGCGCGGGTTAAGCTCGATCACATGCGGGCCGTCGTCATTGAAGATGAAATCGATACCATTCAGGCCGCACAGACCGAGCGTCGAGACCAGTCGCCCGATCGCGCGGTCGAGCACACCGGCCAACTCTTCACCCGGAACGCCCGCGGCTACCGCCCCCCGAAACACCCACCGCCGGCCCGCAACCGATCCAACCCGCAGGCGGGCAACACCGACGCGCACGAAGCGACGGCCATCAGCGATGAACAACACCGACATCGGCTCGCCTTCCAAGTGGCGCTGAAAGTAACGCCCGGCATCACCTTCGGCACTTGCAGAAGCGGCCTCACGCACATGCCAGCCACCGCAGGCACGGGCGTTTTTTACCAGCCAGCCATCCAGATCGGACGGCGGCAACAGTCGCGTCTCGGCATGGGAAATGCCGAGTTCGGTCAGCAACGGATAGAAATAGTCGGGCGTGCGTACCTTGTCCGACAGCGCGGGGGGATTGCCGATCAGCGGCAGCAGGTTTGCAGCCTCAGCCAACAAGCCGGGCTGCGCTTCGAAACCGCTACCGGCAATCCAGCCAATGGGCTTTCGCTCGCGTGCAACCGCACTCAGCGCAAGCAGCAACGCGCTGCGGTCGATCGCCAAGACACCCTCCCTACCGATGCGGCGCCAGGCGGAAACCGCGAGGGTGTCGCGATCTCCGAACAGGTCGAACGCGACCGGCAGGAAACCCTCATTACGCGCCATTTCGGCCATTGCCCTGACCGACAGACCGGCCAGCACGAGTATGTCATTGGAAGTCGTCATTCATGCA
>JAEUNS010000084.1 GCA_016790005.1 Zoogloeaceae bacterium | reverse complement strand
GTACCGAAGTCATCGAGTGCGAGTGACACACCCAGCGCCTTTAGTTCGCCCAGTCGGGCGGCGAGCGTTTCCTCCTGCCCCATGATCATGCTTTCGGTGAGTTCGAGTTCGAGGCATTCCGGCCGGGCACCTGTGCGCTTGAGAATCTCGCCGACCCGGGTCGGCAGACTCGACTGCCAGATCTGGCGGGCGGACAGATTGACCGCGACCGACAGATTCGTGTGACCGGCCTCATGCCAGGCTGCAAGCTGTTCGCAGGCGGCACCCAAAGCCCATTCACCGATGGCGACGATGAGCCCGGTCTCCTCGGCGAGCGGGATGAACTCGGTCGGACCAACCAGGCCGCGGACGGCGTCGTTCCAGCGAATCAGGGCCTCGCAGCCCACGATGCGCTCGCTCGCGAGATCCACTTTCGGTTGATAGTAGAGTTCGAATTCCTTGCGCTCGATCGCCCAGCGAAGACGTGTCTCGAGCTCGACCCGAACTTGTGCTGAACGGGTGAGCTCGGCGGTAAAGTAGCAGTAGGCCCCCCCCCTTTTGGCCTTGGCCTGGTGAAGGGCCGTATCGGCATGCTGAATCAGCATCGTGACGTTGTCACTGTCCTCGGGGAAGTGGCTAATGCCAATGCTGACCCCCACGAAAAGCTCCTGCCCCCCCGACAACACGAACGGCGCATCGAGCAGGCGCAGCAGGGACTCCGCGACTCTTGCCGCCTCTGCCGGTTCGTTCAGGCACTCGAGCGCCACCAGAAACTCGTCGCCCCCGAATCGTGCCAGGGTATCACCCGCTCGCAAACGAGTGGCCAAGCGCCGCGACAGCGCCACCAGTAACTCGTCACCCACCGGATGACCGAAACTTTCATTGACGTTCTTGAATCGATCAATGCCAAGCAACAACACCGCCACGCCGAAATCGTGACGTCGCCCCCTGTAAATTGCGTGCTCCAGGCGCATCTGCACCATCGCCCGGTTGGGCAGATTGGTCAGACTATCGAAATGCGCAAGTCGTGCGAGCTCTGCCTCAGACTGTTTGAGCGAGCTCAGGTCGATGTCGATGCAATACATTTCGCACTCGCCGGTTGCGCGCTCGATCATCACATGGCTCGAAAACACCGGCACCCGCGAACCGTCCTTGCGCATCAGCAGGAGCTCGGCCGCCGGTATCGGTGTGCCGTGGGACAGCCATTCCTCATGCGCCGTTGCAACCATCGCAACCATCTCGGGCGGAATGATCAGATCCTCGAGTCGCAGGCCGATTGCCTCTGACTCGCTGTAGCCATACAAGGACTCGCTTGCCCTGTTCCAGTAGACCACCCTGCGTTCGGGATCGTAGGCCTGCACCGCAATGGCCGGGGTCTGGTCGAACAAGCGCTGCAAGGCCTTCTCAGCCTCGGTAAGCCTGTCGCCACCAATATAGCGCATGGTGAGCGAGCTCATCTGCGCGCACTCGAAACTTGAGCTTGAGCAACACTCATTGCGGTAATTCCAGATAAAAGCATGCGCCGGCATTCGCCGCGCTCTCGGCCCAGACCCGCCCGCCCATGCGAACGGCGGCACGTTTCACCATCGCCAGGCCCACACCGGTGCCTGGATACTCCTCGGCCCGGTGCAAGCGCTGAAAGACATCGAAAATCCGATCATGGTAGCGCATATCGAATCCGATGCCGTTGTCGCGAATCCAAAGACGCACAAGGCCCGCCTCGCAGCAGGCACCAAACTCAATCACGGGCTGCGCGCAATCGCGGGTGAACTTGAACGCATTCTCGATCAGGTTGCGCAGAATCAGGGTCATGCCTTCCCGATCGGCACATATCGAGAAGGGCTCGGACATCCGTGTGATCTGCATTTTCCTGGCAGCGATCTCATCGCTGCGGCCCGCAAGCAGAACATCGAGCAGTGCGACCAGGTCGATTTCGCGACTCTCCAGAACCTGGCGCTCCATGCGCGAATAGGCAAGCAAATCCTCGATCAGTTCATGCATCTGGTGCACACCACGGCGGATGTTGCCGATCAAGACCTGCGCATCGTCATCGAGACCGCGCGCATGGTCCTCAAGCAAGATCTGGCTGTAGCCATCGATGGCACGCAAGGGTGCCTTCAGGTCGTGCGAAACCGAATACGAGAACGACTCGAGTTCATGATTGGCGGCCTCGAGCTGGGTCGTCCGCTCGAGCACCCGGTGTTCGAGCTCCTGATTGAGTCGCCGTATGGACGCCTCGGCCTCACGCCGGCGGCTAATGTCATGCACGAAAGCACAGACGAAACACTCGCCGCCGACCTCTAGGAAAACGGCCTTGACCTCCTTGGGTACCTCACGCCCGTCTCGCGTCTTGTGCATCGTCTCGAAGGCCGGGACATCCTGCTTGCGCAACTCATCGACATGCGCACAAAACGCCTCGCGCGAATGCAGCGCATCCACCTCTTCGATACCCAACCCTATCATCGCTTCGGGCGAATAGCCCAGGCTGGCCCCGGCCGCATGATTGGCATAGAACAAGGTTCCGTCCGGCCGGATGAGATAAACCTCCTGGCCGGCATGCTCGACGATGAAGCGAAAACGCCGCAGTGCCGTATCGGTGCGTTTGAACAGGTCAATGTCGGTGTGCGTCCCCACCATGCGTCGCGGCCGACCATCATCGCCGCGCTTGACCACCGCCCCGACGGAGAGGATCCACTTCCACTCACCGTCGGCCATTCGCCTGCGCGCCTCGATCGAGCACGCCGACGCACTTCCGGTTGAGCAACTATTGAGCTGTTCTTCGGCACGCTCGCGATCATCAGGGTGCAGGCTTGCCACCCAAGTCGCAACTGACTCTTCAAAGCCCTCGGGAGCGAATCCCAGCATGCGTGGATACTCGGGGCTGACCGAGACCACCCCCGACACCAGATCGATGTCGAACAGCCCCTGCCCGGCAGCCTGCATCGCCAGCCTCAGCCTTGCTTCCGATTTAAGCAGCGCCACCAGCGCTCTAAGAGCCATCACATAGACAAACAGGGCGGTAATGACTACGAACAACCAGCCCTTGTAGGTTTGCAGCCAGCTCAAGCGCGCAAGTTCACCGCCTGCATAGGTACCCACGATCCGGTCGGAGAACAACACCCACAAGACGCCGAACAAGGCATAGCCCAGCGCCACCTTGGCCGCGCGTAGCCGAACATCCCGTCGTTCCTGGCCGTCCATCGGAAAGCCCCCAAATGGTCTCTCGACCCTGCGTCAGTCCGTTCGGTGCAAGCCCCTGAACTCACGCAAATGACCCGTGTGTCTTGTAATGCCCACAAGACCGCGACAGGCCACATCAATGCCCTGGCGCTGGTTCAACAAGAGCGGACATACACCCTGTGATTACGCTGTCAATCTATGACCAAATACCCCTGATCGCAACCTGTCATCTGTCCGGCCCGCGATTCACACAAATGGAACAAAGCCACTTGCAAACACTCGGCAACGCCCCCTCGCCCCCTACCGGGTAGCCAGGTTGATCAAGTCTTGCGCTGAAACGCAATGCTCACCAGCGCCAGCAGGCTCGAACCCAGCATCAACAGCAAGGACACCGCGTTCAGCAGTGGGGTGGCCCCTTCACGCAGGCGGCTGAACAGGGTGATGGTGAGGGGTGCGTCGGAACCAACCAGCATCAAGGTGGTATTGAAGTTCTCGAACGACATCAGAAAACACACCAGCGCCGCGCCCACCAGCGCGGGGCGCAGATAAGGCAGCGTGATCGTGAAGATTGCGACGACGGGGGTCGCACCCAGATTGAGCGCGGCTTCTTCGAGCGACCGATCGAACTTGCGCAGGCGCGCCGAGATGATCAGCGTGGCGATCGTGGTCAGGAAGGCGAACTGGCCGAGCACCACCAGCACCAGCCCAGGGCGCAGGAAGTCGAGTTCGAGATTCAGCAATGCGTCGGCCCGGTTGGCGATGCCGCTGGCGAACACCAGTATCGAAATGCCGAGAATCACCCCTGGTATCACCAATGGCAAAAGCATGCAGATGTAAAGCAGGTTCTTGCCGGGAAACTGATGCCGCTCGAACAGAAAGGCGTTGAGGGTGGCGAACAGCACCGAAAAGAAGGTCACAAATCCGGCCACCCAGGCACTCGTGGCAATGCTGCGCAGAACTGCGCGGTCATGAAACACGCCGGTTCGCTCGGGACCGGACGCAAAGAACCAGTCCCAGGTGAAACCGTTCCAGGGCAGGGCCGGAAAGCGGCTGTCGTTGAACGCAAACAGGCCGACGATGACAAGCGGCGCCGCGAGGTAGGCAAAAAACAGCATCACATAGGCGACAAAGCCCACTCTTACGCCGTTCGAGCGCGGCAGCGTCGGAATCATCGCACCGGCCTCATCGCATCACCTCGGTAAATGATTGCCGCGTGAGCTTCAGCCCCAACCACACGATCAGCGACGACAACACCAGCAACAGCACCCCGAACGCGGCGCCCTGCTCCCAGTTGAAGCGCACGATGAACTGGGTGAAGATCTGCTCGGTGAACCACATGCTGCCCTTGCCGCCCAGCAGCACCGGGGTGAGGTAGTTGCCGAGCGAGAGCATGAACACCACGATGCAGCCCGACACGATGCCGGGCATCGCGAACGGAATCACGATCTCGCGCAGCACCGACCAGCCGTTGCCGCCAAGGTCGTAGGCGGCCTCGATCAGGCAGTCGTCCAAACTGTCGAGGGTGGTGACCAGCGGCACCACCATGAACAGCATCGAGGCATACACCAGACCCACCATGACCGCCACGTCGTTGTAAAGCATCTCGACCGAACCAGACGCCAGGCCGGTCCATTGCAGAAATCCGCTCACGACCCCGGTTTCACGCAGCAGGATCATCCATCCATAGGTCCGCACCAGCTCACTCACCCAGAACGGCACGAGGCATGCCATAAACAGCAGCGACCGCACGCGGCCGCGCACCATCTTGGCGATATACCAGGCCACCGGAAACGCAATCACCAAGGTGAGGATGGTGGCGAGAATCGACATGACCGCAGTGCGCATGAAGGTGCGCCAGTAGAGCGGCTCGGTGAAGAATGCGAGGTAATGCACCGTGCTGGTCTGATACTGGCCGAAACCGGTGCGCTGGCGCAGGGATACCAGCAACATGTCGACATGCGGCAGCACAATCAACAGCAGCAGCCACAACAAGGCCGGCCCGAGCAGCAACCAGGTGCCAAGGCGCAGGCCGTCGCTTTTCATCCGCGACCGCCCTGCCCGCCACCGCGGTCGCCATCGCCCCCACCCGAGGCGAAACACAGCGTCTGGCCGCTCATCCAGCCCAGCGACACCGTCTCGCCCCGGCGCAGATCGGCAAACTCGTGGGTTTGCGGCAGGCGCACCAACAGGTCCAGCTGATGCACGCTTTCGCGCACCTCGATGCGGCTGTTGGCGCCGTCGAACAACACCGTCTCGACTGTGGCAACAAGCTGGTTGTCGCTCGCCATGTCATGCACCCCGCGTGCGACCCGAATCGACTCGGGTCGCACGAATGCCTCGACCCCCGCACCGTCTTCAAGCGGGTGCTCGCCGGCAGGGCTTACGGCCAGGCTCAAGCCATGCCGACTCAGGATGCGTGGGCCTTCGCCCCCCCCGACCAGGCGCCCTTCGATCCGATTGCTGTCGCCGACAAAGCCGGCCACGAAGGGTGTCGCGGGTGCGTAGTAAAGCGCCTGAGGCGAAGCCACCTGCTCGAAGCGGCCATGGTTCATCACCGCGACCTGATCGGACATCACCATGGCTTCGGACTGGTCATGGGTGATGTATACAAAAGTGGTGCCGAAGGTCTGCTGGAGTTGCTTGAGCTCGATCTTCATCTGCTCGCGCAGCTTGAGATCGAGCGCCCCGAGCGGCTCGTCTAGCAGCAGCACGGTCGGTTCGAGCACCAGACACCGGGCCAGAGCGATCCGCTGTTTCTGGCCACCCGAGAGCTGGTCGACGCGCTTTTCGGCCGCGTCGGGCAGCCCCACGCGCTTGAGCACGTCGGCCACCCGGCGCCTGATCTCATCCGCCCCGACACTCCGCCGACGCAGCCCGTAGCCGATGTTGTCGCCGACCGACATCATCGGGAACAGCGCCAGGTGTTGAAACACCATGTTGAGCGGCCGCTTGTTGGGTGGCACACCCAGCATGGACTGTGACTTGATCCGGATGTCACCGGAATCGGGTTCGAGAAAGCCTGCCAGCATGCGCAGCAGCGTGGTCTTGCCACAGCCGGATGGGCCAAGAATCGAAAAGAACGACCCGCTCGGAATCGCAAAGGATATTTCGCGCACGGCCCTGTGCGAACCGAAGGTCTTGCACAGATTCTGGCATTGCAGGTCGATCGGTGGGGTCTGCAAGGACATGCGCGACTCGGATCGGCAAAAGGACGGCAGCGTTGAACTACCTGATAAAAGCGCCCGGACGGCGCTCACGCTCGCCCGGGCGCTTGGTGCGGAATGACTACTTGGCCGCCTGAACCCGATCGAGAATCCTGCCTTCGATCGCCTCGAGCCCCGCCGGCACGGGCGGATACCACTTGATGTTGTCGATCGCGGCCTGGTCGAACGAAGCCTCGTAATTGGCCTTGAGCTTTTCGTCGACAAAGGCCTCGGCGCCCTTGGATGCGCTGAAATTACCGGCCGACTTGGTGATCTGGGCCGCAATCTCGGGCTTCATGACGAAGTTGATCCACTTGTAGGCTGCCTCGTCATTCTTGCCCCGACGTGGCAGCGCAAAGGTGTCGATCCAGCCGAGCGCACCGCTCTTCGGTGCGACGAAGCTGATTTCGGGCTTCGTGTCATGGAGCTTCCAGCCGCCGGCATCCCAACCCTCGGCCGCGACGACCTCACCCGACGACACCAGGTTGATCAACTCGTCGCCGCCGCCCCAGTAGGCCTTTACGTTCGGCTTGCAGGCGATCAGCGCTTCGCCGACCTTCTCCATCATACTTTCATAGCGGGGCGCGTCGGCATAAGCCTCGAAGGGGTCTTCGCCCATTGCGAACGCCATGCCGATCAGGATCGGGCGACGCATCCGGTATGAAACCTTGCCGGTGAGGTCCGGCCCACACAGGTCGGTCCAGTCCTTCATCCGTTCGGCGACGCTCTGATTGACGATCAGCCCGCTCGTACCCCAGATGTGCGGCACGCCGAAGACCTCGTCACCAATAGCGGTGTTCTTGCGCGTGGCGGCCAGCATCGAGTCGATGATCTGGGCCTGGTTGATCTTGGTGAATTCGATCGGTTTGTAGATGTTGAATTCCTGTTGCGCGCTGGTGATCCGGTCCTGGCTGGGCTGCGCCAGATCGAAGCCGGCGCCACCGGTCGCGCGCAACTTGGAGATCATGTCTTCATTGTTCGAAAGCGTCACCAGCACCTTGATGCCGGTTTCCTTCTCGAACGCCTGCACCACCTCGTCGGGCGCATAACCGCCCCAGGTCAGCAAGCGCAATTCTTCGGCACAGACGCCCAGCGGCAAAGCCAGCACAATCGCTGCCGGCAGCACTGCCAGTGTTCGAAGCGTCAAACCCGTTCTTATCGTCATGGCTACCAGTCCCCGTCATTGAGTTCGTATTCAAGCCTGAGACGATAGCCTAACCTTGTGAAACTTAAATGTCACGGACAGCACCCCGCACGCTGCACATGCAGCGGACTATTTCCGTGCCTTCCCAACGGCAGCCTTCTTGCCCATGCGCTGACCACCGGTACCCGCGCGCGCAAACCTGCGGATCAGGCTGTAGGTGCGCCGCAGCGACTCCGACAATTCACGCTCGAGTGCACCCGGCAGCAGCCGCTGCGTGCCCTCATGTGCTTGGGTGAAAGTCTGGGCCTCGACCGCTGCGCGTTCGAGGCTGCGCACTTGCGACTTGGTGTTCAGCACCGAGCGCGCCAAGGTTGGGTCGCCTTCGGCCACCGCCTGCAGCGCCTGCTTGAGCACATGACCCACCGCCTCCGAGAGCGCTCCCAGGCGCTCACGCGTCTGCGGATCGGTTTCGGCCCCGCGTTCGCTCTGGCGCCGATAGAGTGGAATCATCTCCTTGTCGATGAGATCACCAATCGATTCGAGATAGTCGGCGGCCTCGGCCAGATCAACCGCCGTTCGGCAGATATCGGGTGACAGCTCCGGCTGCAAGAGCTTCTCGACGAAATCCGTGATTTCGGCATAGTGCTCATTGATGAGCTGTTCCTGTGCCTGCAACGCCTCGATCGAGGCAAGCCTGCCGTCGAGAATGGCCGGCACCGCCAGGTTCAGGCACTCGCTGACCCGCTCCCCGAGGTGAACCACCTCTTGCCGCACGGCATCGATGGCCATCGGGGGCATTTCAAGCAGCACCGGATTCAACGCCGGCGCCAGTGCATCCCGACCTTGGGGCTGCGGACCATTGCCCACTACGCGCACGATCAACGCCGCCAGCAGATTAGTGAAGGGCAGCAAAATCAGCACCGTGCTCAGATTTACGATCATGTGAACGTTGGCAATCTGACGCGGCACCTCGAAAGCCAGTTGCTCGGCAAGCGCCAGTCCCTCGGCCGTGGGCGACACCGCACGGGCGATGCGCTCAAGGAGACCCATCAAGGGCAGCCAGATCACGACCAGCAACACCTTGAAGCTGAACAAGCCGAGCGCTGCGTGCAGGGCCGCGCGCGGCTGGCCGATCGTTGCCAGCATGCCGGTGATGGTGGTGCCAATGTTGGCACCGAATACCAACGCGATGCCGGCATGCAGCGGAATCAGGCCCTGCGAGGCAAGCGCGATGATCACACCCAGCGTTGCCGACGACGACTGCACCACCGCCGTAAACGCCGCACCGATCAGGATGCCGAGCAAGGGGTTGCTCATCGAGGCCATCAAGTCGATGAACGGCTGATACGAGCGCAAGGGCGCCATGAAGCCGGACATCATCGACAGACCGATGAACACCACCCCGAGGCCCAGAATCACGCTACCGAGGTGACTCACGACGTGGCGCGTCTTGAACAGCGACATGCCGAAGCCGATCGCAACCAGCAGAAACGCGAGCATGCTCACGTCGAAAGCGATGATCTGCGCGGTAACGGTCGAGCCCACCGCGGCCCCCATGATCACCACCAAGGCCTGGCCCAACGTGAGTATCCCGGCCGACACGAAGCCGATCGCGATCACCGAGGTGACCGATGAAGACTGCACGACCGCCGTGACCACGATGCCCGTGAGCAACGCACTCCAGCGATTGCCGGCCAGCCTGGCCATGATGTCCTTGAGCCGCGAGCCAGCCATTGCCCGCATCGCATCCGACATCATCGTCATGCCATGCAAAAACAGCGCAAGCCCACCCGCAAGCCCGATCAGCATGGGCGCAAGTGAAAGGGTCTCGTCGTCCATTACCGGAAGCTACACCTTGTTCGTCAAGGCGCCTGGCTCAGGCGACCCGGTCGGTCGCAGTTGCAGTGGATGCCGACGACCCGCGCCTGAACCTTATCACCCACTTCTCGGCCTCGACAACGAAGAAGAACAGCAGCCCGCCGAACAATAGCCAGGGCCACACATACAAGGGTAGCGGCTCGGTGTCGAAGATGGCCTGCAGTGGTGACAGATAGGTGAACATCAACTGCAGCACCACGACCGCACCAATACCCATCGGCAGGTATTTGTTGTCGAGGTGGGCCTTGATCGACACCGAACTCTCGACCAGATAGCGGCTGTTCAACAGATAAAAGCACTGACCGATGGTGATGGCATTGACCGCCACCGTGCGTGCCAGCTCGTCAGACGCATTCTGCCCCTTCATCCAGAAGAACGCCCACAGCGTGTAAGCCAGCAACGCAAGGCCGACGAAAACCACTCGCCAGACGCCGAAACCGGTTAGCAGCGGCCGCTCGACCGCACGCGGCATGCGCTGCATCACATCGTTCTCGTGCGGCTCGAACGCGCAGACCAGGCCTAACGCCACCGAGGTGACCATGTTCACCCACAGGATCTGTGGGGTCGTGATCGGCATCGTGAAGCCCACGAAGATCGCGACCATGATCACCAGCCCCTGCGCGACGTTGGTCGGCAGCAGAAACAGGATCGCCTTCTCGATGTTGTTGTACACCGTGCGCCCTTCCTTGACCGCCGCGCTGATCGACGCGAAGTTGTCATCGGCGAGCACCATCTCGGCCGCTTCCTTGGTGACCTCGGTGCCCTTGATGCCCATCGCAACACCGATGTCGGCCTTCTTGAGCGCCGGCGCGTCATTCACGCCGTCGCCGGTCATCGCGACGATCTGACCGTTGGCCTGGATGGCCTCGACCAGCCGCAGCTTGTGCTCGGGACTCGAACGCGCGAACACATCGACCGTCTTGACCCGCTCGCGCAACTCGGCCGGGTCGAGCTTCTCGACCTCGACACCCTCCATCGCGGTCTTGCCGTCACCGATGCCCAGCATCTTGGCGATCGCCGCCGCGGTAATCTTGTGGTCGCCGGTAATCATCGTCACCCGGATGCCGCCCGCGTGACACTCCTTCACCGCTTCGATCGCCTCATTGCGCGGGGGATCGAGCAGACCGATGAGGCCGAGCAACACCAGATTGCGCGGTAGATCGGCCGCTGAGAGGCTGCCGACATTCAACCCGGTCGGGCTTTCGATCCAGGCCAGGCCCAGCACCCGCTCGCCCTGCCCCGCAAGGGCGTCCGAGGCCTTCTCGAAGTAGTCACGATCGATCGGAACGATGTCGCCGTTTTGCAGCTGCTGATGGCTGGCATGCTCGAGGATCACCTCGGGTGCCCCCTTGACCAGCAACATCTGCCCGCCGTCGGAAGCTGCGTTCAACGTGGCCATGAAGCGGTGCTCGGATTCGAACGGAATCGAGTCGATACGCCTGTAAGCGGCCTGTTCGGCTGCGCGCTCCATGCCGAGCTTGTTGGCGAACGGGTACAGCGCCCCCTCGGTGGGGTCGCCCTCGACCTTCCAGACGCCGTCTTCCTGGCGTATTTCTGCATCGTTGCACAGCATCGACACCCGCCCGATCAGTTGCAGCACCGGGTCGTCGCCAGCCGGCTGATCGTCACGGGTGACCTTGCCCTCGGGCGCATAACCATTGCCGCTGACCTTGTAGCCGGATTCAGCGGTGACGGCTGAAACGACCATCATCTCCATCAGCGTCAGGGTTCCGGTCTTGTCAGAGCAGATGCGCGAAACCGAGCCCAGGGTCTCCACCGCCGGGAGCCGACGGATGATCGCATTGCGCTTCGCCATGCGCTGCACCCCGATCGCCAGCGTGATCGTGATGATTGCCGGCAGCCCCTCCGGAATCACCGAAACCGCAATACCGATCACCGCCTGGAAAACGTCGACGAATTCCATACCCCGGGCAAAGCGCGCAAACGCGAACACCAGCACGCCGACCACCGCGATGACGGCCGAGATCTTGTAGCCGAAGCGCTTGATCTGCAGCAGCAGCGGCGTCTCGAGTGCATTCACCCCGGCCAGCATCTCGTTGATGCGGCCCAGTTCGGTATGACTGCCGGTGCCCACCACCACGCCCGTCGCCCGCCCCGAAACGACCATCGTTCCCGAGAAAACCATGCTCTCGCGATCACCGACTGTGGCAGAGATTGCCACCGGATCGACGCTTTTGTCGGCCGGCACCGATTCGCCGGTCAGGGCAGCCTCCTCGGTACGCAGGTTCTTGACGTCGACCAGACGCAGGTCGGCCGGCACCTTGTCACCCGACTCGAGCAGCACGATGTCGCCCGGCACCAGGGTTTCGGCCGGGATGATGCGCGGATGTCCATCGCGCACTGCGCGCGCTTCGGCCGACAGCATCCGGCTGATCGACTCGAGCGCCTCGGCAGCCTTGCCTTCCTGAAAGAAGCCAAGTAGCGCATTCAGGGTTACCACGGCCAGAATGATCGACGCATCGAGCCACAAGCCAAGCAACAGCTTGAGCACCCCGGCGCCGATCAGCACATAAACCAGAACATTGTTGAACTGCTGCAGAAAACGCATGAACGCGCTCTGCTTCTTGCCCGCGGGCAGTTTGTTAAGGCCGTACTGCCCGAGCCGCTTTGACGCTTCGGCACCACTGAGTCCCGAGCCAACATCCACCCCCAGGCGCTTGACCACGTCATCCGTGCCAAGCGCATGCCAAGCCGCTGTCTGGTTCGTCGGGCTATCGCTTGAAGATGCGTCCATGGCGTGACTCCTTCTGCCGACCGGGACAGGCGGGGTTCAACGTTCGCTGCTTGAACCGTGCTCCGCACAATCGTGAATTACTCGCACTTACGCATTCATCTTACTGTTACGTACATAGAAATTGCAAATTACTGCAAAAAATCACGGAGTCACCTCAGCTCGAGCCTTAACGGGCCCTGGCCTTGTACATTCTCCAAAGGGTCGCGGACTGCCGAACCCGCAAGCGCGCCTCGCGACTTGTCAGCCCAAAACTGTCGCGGACCTGGGTGTCGTTGCGCATATTGCCGGTTTCGGCCCGGGCCGGTCGTCAATTCACTCCCACTCGATCGTCGCCGGCGGCTTGCCCGAGATGTCATACACCACCCGGTTGATTCCCCGCACCTCGTTGATGATGCGGTTGCTGACCTTGCCGAGGAGGCTGTGCGGCAGTTCGGCCCAGTGGGCGGTCATGAAGTCCTGAGTTTGCACTGCGCGCAGCGCGACCACGTATTCGTAGGTGCGGCCGTCGCCCATTACGCCGACGCTCTTTACCGGCAGGAATACGGCGAAGGCCTGGCTGGTCTTGTCGTACCAGTCGGCCGCGCGCAGCTCGTCGATGAAGATTGCATCCGCACGGCGCAGCAGGTCGGCGAATTCGCTCTTGACCTCGCCGAG
>JAEUNS010000457.1 GCA_016790005.1 Zoogloeaceae bacterium | reverse complement strand
GCCGAGTGCGGCGTCGGCGGCCTTGCCAGTGATGCCTTTGGCGACCAGATCAACCAGAAACAGGTGGTCGTCGGTGCCGCCGGAGACGATCTTGTAGCCGCGCTCGATGAACTGGGCCGCCATGGTGCGGGCGTTCTTCAGTACCTGCGCCTGATAGGTCTTGAACTCCGGTTGCAGCGCTTCCTTCAGCGCCACCGCCTTGGCAGCGATCACGTGCATCAGCGGCCCGCCCTGGATGCCGGGGAATACGATGGAGTTGAACTTCTTTTCCAGGGCGGGGTTCGACCGCGCCAGAATCAGCCCACCGCGCGGGCCGCGCAGCGTCTTGTGGGTCGTGGTGGTCACGACATCGGCAAAGGGCACCGGGTTGGGATACAGGCCGGCGGCTACCAGACCGGCGACATGCGCCATATCGACGAACAGGAACGCACCGACGGCATCGGCGATTTCACGAAAGCGCTTCCAGTCGACGATGCGCGAATAGGCGGAGAAGCCAGCGACGATCATCTTGGGCTTGTGCTCGCGTGCCAGCGCTTCGACCTGGTCGTAGTCGATCTCGCCGGTGGCTTCGCTCAGGCCGTACTGCACCGCGTTGTAGATCTTGCCGGAGAAGTTGACCTTGGCGCCGTGGGTGAGGTGGCCACCATGGGCCAGGCTCATGCCCAGCACCGTGTCGTGCGGTTCGAGCAGGGCCATGTAGACCGCGGCGTTGGCTTGCGAACCCGAGTGCGGTTGGACATTGGCAAAGTCGGCGCCGAACAACTCCTTGGCACGGTCGATCGCGAGTTGCTCGACCACGTCGACATGCTCGCAGCCACCGTAGTAGCGCTTGCCCGGATAGCCCTCGGCATATTTGTTGGTGAGCACGCTGCCCTGGGCCTCGAGCACCCGCGGGCTGGTGTAGTTCTCGGATGCGATCAGTTCGATATGCGACTCCTGACGCTCGAACTCGGCGTCCATCGCCGCCTTGAGTTCGTCGTCGAAGCCGGCGATACGGTCGGTCATTGCAAACATGCTCTGTGTCTCCAGGGTGTGGTGGGATACATCTGTCTCGGCAGGTGCGCCCAAGTGGCGACCTGATGGGAATAGATCTTAGGTATTTCGATGGCTATCCTTTTGCCTGTATCCGTCATGGGTTTGCTCAATATGGACAAGGAGGGGGAAGCACCATCGATGGCGGGATGGGCCATTGTTCGCCCCGACTAGCCTGGAACGTCGGTGGTATGATCATCGGCGCCGTGCCCAGGCCGGGCGTGTCGCAAGGGGCGTCATGCCTTTGCTTGCCGGAGATCACGGCTGTTGGGCGCAAGCCTCGAGATCGGTCGATCTGCCATTGGGCAGCGGAGCTGTCCATCCCGGACAGGGCCAGACAGCGCAAGGTGCGATATGAGTGGTGGCGAGCGGTCCAAGACAGAGCAGGCGCCCGAACACCGGCCCTTCAATAGCCGCCTGCGCCACAGCAACCAGGCTTACCTGCGGGCGCGCCCGGGCGACAGCGAACACCCGCCCATCAGCCGACGCATTGCCTTCGT
>JAEUNS010000083.1 GCA_016790005.1 Zoogloeaceae bacterium | reverse complement strand
CCATGCTCGGCGATCTGCTTCAGCACTTCGCGCTCGAACGCCAGTCGGTTCGGCAACCCGGTCAGCCGATCGCGGTAGGCGAGCGATTCGAGTTCTTCGAACAGACACGCGTTGTCGAAACCGGCCGCAAGGTTGATTGCGAAGACCTCGACCAGGGTTCGGTCCAGCGCGCTCAGCTGCCGATCAATGGCAACCCACACCACCAGCATTCGGCCTCGCGGCGAGCGCCCGAAAATCGCAGCACGGTCGTCCTCGAAAAGGCTGGACTGCCGCGCAATCGCCGTCTGAATATCCTGTTCGAGGCTCGGTTCTAGCCTGACCGCTGCACCGCTCTGTCTGCTGAAGGACTCCCGATCAATTGCGAGGACACACGGTGCCTCGCAGCCCTGGGCTGTGTCCCGCATGCACACGGTACCGCCTGGTTCTACCCGTAACAGACGACATATCTCGCGCAGGGCAGCAAGGGCATACTGTCCGGGCTCCGTAATTGCATTGAGCCTGCCCGCGGCACGCAATATCGCCTCCAGCCCGAGTCGGCTCGCCTCGACCGCCTCAATCTGCGCATAGGCCCGCAAAGCTCCGGTCAGCGCGGTGACCAACTGGTCTGCAGTCAGTTCGGCTTTCGCCTTGTAGTCGTTGATGTCGTATTTCGCGATGACATCCATTTCGGGTGCGAATCCAGGCTGGCCGGTGCGCAGTATGATGCGCACCGCCGTGTCCCCGAGCTCCTCGCGAATGTATCGCGTCAGCTGCAACCCAGCGTCGTCGGACTCCATGACCACATCGAGCAGAACGCAGGCAAATCGACGCGACTGCAGCAACTGGCGAGCCTGCTCTGCCGAGTAGGCGCTCTCGAGCTGCAGGCCACGCCCCAGGATGACCTGATCGCGCAATACATAACGGGTGATCAGATGCACCTGATCGTCATCGTCGACCACCAGCACGGGCCAGCGCGATTCAATGGCCGCGCTGGCCGGCTCTGCCGCCTGAGCATCGCAAAATAAAAGTTCGGAATCGTGACCCGTCGGCATAAGAATCCTGTCACTTGCTTCAAACACCACCCGTGCCAAGCGACGAGCCTCTGGAGTCCATCCCGCGCCAAGGCCAGGCTGCGGCGCGCAAGCCCGCCCTGCGCGAGCTTTGCTGACTTCAAGCACTCGTCCGCAGAGGCCCGGCGCCTACAAGCTACTCATTCTAAATGAGTGTCGCGGCGCGTTGTCGACAACCTTCGCCATGCCGGGCCGAACGCAGCCCGCGTTTGGCGCGCCCCCCAGTAGCGGGGCACGGCACCACTGGGTGCAATCACCGGATTGTCCCGAAATCGACACCAGTCATCTGGGACGCGCTTCCCATATTTTCTGCAATCGCTTGACGCTGATCGGCATCGGCGTCTTGAGTTCCTGGGCAAACAGGCCCACCCGCAATTCCTCGAGCAACCAGCGAAACTCTTCCAGATCCGGGTCAAGCACCCCTGCCTTGCGCTTGGCCATGAGCTCGCGCTCAAACGGCTGGGCCAGCGATCGCCATTCGGCCATCAACTGCGCGTCACGCGCCGGATTGTTGCGCAGTTTGTCGAGCCGCACACCCACCGCCTTGATATAGCGATTGAAATGCGCAAGCCGCGGCCACGGATACTCGAGCAGGAAACACTTGGACATCAGCGCGTTCAGCTGAGCCTGAATGTCCGAAACCACTTCCGGAAACATCTTCAAGCCTGCAAGGCGCTTTTGCACGCTGGCGTACTCGTTAATCAGCAGCCCGGCGAGGCGAATGAACTCCTGCGCAACCAGAATGACCCTGGGCTTGGCTTCGGCGCATCGACGCTCGAACGACTCCGCGTCGTTCGGGAGCGGCTCTAGCAGACACACCTGCGTGAGCGTAGCCGTGACGATCTGGCTCTTCAGCTCGGCATCCGTGCCGTAGGGAATGAATGCCAGCGCAAGCGGACGCATGTCGGGCAGACGTTCCACCGCGCGCACCTGATCCTTCAGCGCCAGCGCAAACAGGCGCGCCAACCCGCGACGATGAACCCGCATAGCCTCCTCCGGCGTATCGAAGGGGCGCAGCGAAACACTGTCGCCGTCGTCATGCAGGGCCGGAAACCCGACCACATCCCGCCCGGCAACACGCAGCTCGAGAAGCTCGGGCAGCGCCCCGAAGGTCCAGCCGGTAAAGCCTGCAAGAGCACCGCCACTGCCCTGCCCGTTTGGTAAAGGCACTGCGCTGACAGGGGCAGTGCTGCTCGCTTCGCCCGCCCTGCCCTGCCTACGCTTGTCCGCAGCACCCTGCTCGCCACCGGTCTGCGCGCCGCCAGCCGGGATCGCAAGCCGGGCGGCGCGAAAATGCTCGGTCACCAGCCTCCCGTGACGAGTCCGCAACTCCGCGAGCTGACGGGACTGCCCGAGCACCCTGCCGTGCTCGTCAACCAGACGGAAGTTCATGAAGAAATGCGGCTTGAGATTCTCGGGCCTGAACGACTCGACCGGCAGCTTGAGCGACACCCGGTCTTCGACGAAGCGCTGCAAGGCCCTCAACAAGGGCTCATCCCGGTCGTACTCACCCGCCTCGACCGCAGCCTGAAAGCTGGCCGCGCTTTCGGCCATCGGCTGGAGGCGATGGCGGTGGCGCTGCGGCACGGTCTTGAGCAGCGCGGTGACCTTTTCTTCGAGCAAACCCGGCACCAGCCACTCGCACCGATTGGCCGGAATCTGGTTGAGCATCGCCAGCGGCACTGTCAACGTGACCCCGTCGTCTGCATCGCCCGGTTGATGCAGATAGCTCAGCCTGAGCCTCTGCCCCAGCACCTCGAAACTCGCCGGGAAGCGCTCGGTGGTAATCCCCTCGGCCTCGTGCCGCATCAACTGCTCGCGCTGCAGATGGAGGCATTTTGGCGCATCCTTCTCGGCCTGTTTGCGCCAGGCCTCAAAGCTCGCCAGATCGACGACCGACTCAGGCACCCTGGCGTCGTAAAAGGCAAAGATCAGCTCGTCGTCGACCAGTACGTCCGGGCGGCGCGACTTATGCTCAAGCCGCTCGATCTCGGCGATCAGGCGCAGGTTGTGCTGCAGGAAAGGCATGGCTCGAAGGCTACCCTCGGCGATCTCGCCTTGCACCAGCCCCTCGCGAATCATAAGCTCCCGGCACAGCGCCGGATCGATGTCGCGATACGCCACCCCGCGCCGCGCATACAGCGTCAGGCCATGCAAGGTGCCGCGCTCCCAGGCCCGCACCGCGCCCGATGCCTTGGACCAGTGCGGCTCGCTCACCTGGCGGCGGAGCAGGTGGGCACCGACCTCCTCCAGCCACTCGGGCTCGATCCTGGCGATGCATCGGCCAAACAGCCGCGATGTCTCGACCAGCTCGGCGCATACCAGCCACTTACCTGCCTTCTTCGCCAGCGCCGAGCCGGGATGAGGCCAGAAGCGGATACCACGCGCGCCCAGGTAGCTGCCGGCCTGCGGACCGCTCGCATCCTCGACCTTGCAGCCCACATGCCCCAGCAGGCCGGTAAGCAAGGCCTTGTGCAAGGCTTCGTAAGTGGCTGGCAGGGTGTTCTCTTTCCAGCCATGCTCGGCGCACAGCGCATGCAGCTGGCCATGCACATCGCGCCATTCGCGCATCCGCATCCACGAGAGAAAATGCTGCTTGCACCAGGCCTTCTGGCGCGCGCCGGACTCATGCTTGATGACCTCGTTCCAGGCATTCCAGAGATTGCGATACCAGAGAAATTCGGACTGCTGGTCGCGCTCACCGCCACGAAACTTCGCATGGGCCTGGTCGGCACTGCCGGCCGCCTCGGTGGGTCGTTCGCGCGGATCCTGCACCGATAGCGCCGACGCGATCACCAGCATCTCGGCCAGGCACCCATGGGTACGCGCGGCCAGCACCATCCGGCCGATGCGCGGATCGGTCGGCAGGCGTGCCAGCTCAACCCCGACAGGCGTAAGCACGCGAGCGTCGTCGTCGCTGACGGCCCCTAGTTCAATCAGCAGCTGGTAACCGTCGCCGATCATGCGGGCGGCGGGCGCCTCGATGAACGGAAAATCCTCCACCGCGCCCAGGCGCAGCGCTTTCATCCGCAGGATCACGCCAGCCAGCGAAGAGCGCAGGATCTCCGGGTCGGTATGTTCGGCACGCGCGGCAAAATCGTCCTCGTCATAGAGACGGATGCAGATGCCATCCATGACCCGGCCACAGCGGCCGGCGCGCTGACTGGCGGCCGACTGGGCAATCTTCTCGATCTGCAGCTGCTCGACCTTGTTGCGGTGCGAATAGCGCTTGATCCGCGCGAGGCCGGTGTCGACCACATAGCGAATACCCGGCACCGTCAGCGAAGTCTCAGCGACGTTGGTGGCGAGCACGACCCGGCGCCCACTACCCGACCCGAACACCCGCGCCTGCTCCTGCGCCGACTGGCGCGCGAACAGCGGCAGGATCTCGGTCGAAACCGCATGCCGGGCCTTGCGCAACGCCTCGGCCGTCTCGCGGATCTCGCGCTCGCCGGGCAGGAAGACCAGAATGCCGCCGGGCCCATTGGCCTGGGCCTCGTCCACCGCATCGACGATCGCATCGAGCAGATCGCGATCCTTGCGGTTGTCCACCCGCCGCTCGCTGCGCACCTCGCCACGGGCGGTCGGTTTGTCGTCGCTCGCGACCGGACGATAGCGAACCTCGATCGGATACAGCCGCCCCGACACCTCGATCACCGGTGCCGGTGTTTCACCTCGGCCAAAGTGGCGGGCAAAGCGCTCGGCATCGAGCGTGGCCGAGGTCACG
>JAEUNS010000073.1 GCA_016790005.1 Zoogloeaceae bacterium | reverse complement strand
AGCAAGGCCGGTTTGATCTGAGGAAAGTGCACATCCACGATGCGCTGCATCGTGTCGCGATCCGGAAAGCGGATGTAGTGAAAGAAGCAGCGGCGCAGGAATGCGTCGGGCAACTCCTTCTCGTTGTTGGAGGTGATGATCACGATCGGGCGTTGCCGGGCGACGATGGTTTCGCGGGTCTCGTAAACATGGAATTCCATCCGATCGAGTTCGCGCAGCAAGTCGTTGGGAAACTCGATATCGGCCTTGTCGACCTCGTCGATCAACACAACGTTGGGTGCGTCGGACTCGAAGGCCTGCCACAGCACGCCCTTGACGATGTAGTTCGAGATGTCGCGCACCCGGTCGTCGCCCAGTTGCGAGTCGCGCAGGCGTGAAACTGCGTCATATTCATAGAGCCCTTGCTGGGCCTTGGTGGTGGACTTGATGTGCCACTGGCGCAGGGGCAGGTCGAGTGCGCGGGCGACTTCTTCGGCGAGCATGGTCTTGCCGGTGCCGGGCTCGCCCTTGATCAGCAAGGGTCGTTGCAGCCGGATCGATGCATTAACCGCGAGCATCAGATCGGGGGTGGCGACATAGTCCTGACTGCCTTCGAAGCGCATGCTGGTGTATCCGTGGATTGTCGAAGGGACGATTATAGACTTTGGGAGGCTTTGACGACGTTTGCGGCTGGATTAACGAAGAATAGTTTGCATTCGTCCTTGCAAGCGACGTAGAATTTTTTTCGTCGTTTCAAGCAACAACCATAATTCCAACAGAGGAGACCCCATGCAGGGACGACGTTTGCTACTGACTGCGTGCATTGCCGCGCTATCGACCGGCGTGGCCGCTCAAGAAGGCGACGCCAAGGCGGCTGAATCCAAGTTGTCGATGTGCATCGGCTGCCATGGAATTCCCGGCTACAAGACTGCCTTTCCCGATGTTTACCCCGTTCCCAAACTCGGCGGTCAACACGCCGATTACATCGTGCTGGCGCTCAAGTCCTACAAGAGTGGCGACCGCAGCCATCCGAGCATGCAAGCGATCGCCGAGAGCCTGAGCGAGCAGGACATGGCCGATCTTGCCGCGTATTACGGCGCTGGAGTCGAACAATGAGACGATCGATTCTTCTGGGTACCGCGCTGGCACTTGGTTTGGCGTCCTCTGCCGCTCAGGCCGGAGATCCGGTGCGGGGCAAGGAGTTGTCTGCGGTATGCGCGGCCTGTCATGGCGAAACCGGCAAGAGTATTGCCCCCTCGTTCCCCAATATCGGTGGCCAGCACGAGCAGTATCTCTACCGCGCGCTACTCGATTACAAGCTCGGAAACCGCAAGGATCCCATCATGGCCGCCCAGGTAGAGGGGCTCGAGCGGGCCGATCTGCGTGATCTGGCAGCCTATTTCGCGAGCCAGGAAGGTCTCTACCTCAAGCGCTGATCTGCAAGATCGCCTCGCCTGTGACGAAAGGCGGGGAACCTGATGAGAATCCGTGGGCCGGCAACCATGTTGGCTGCAGGGCCAAAATCCGATTGGCTGCCTTGCGGTTGATGGACTCTCGCTTGTGCGGTGCAGTACGCACGGAGGTTCTCGCGGCGGTCGATGCCCTCGGTGGTGGGCGAGAGCACCTCGGTCACGAGTACCGGTTCTTCGACGATTTGCGCTTCGGCGCCCGGCTAGAGCAGGCTCGGCTCGCCCTTGTGCTTGGAAAGATAGCACGGTGCCGGTATTCATCGCTTCCCGCCGCGCTGCTACTTCTGCGACAAGCGCTTTACCCCCGCCACGAAGCGTGACAGCGTGTCGGACAGCACGCCGCGCGGCACCATGGCTTCGATGAGCTGGAACTTGCCGCGGGTGGCGACTGCGAGCTCCAGTGCCGCCTTGAGTTCGGCGCGGGTGCTGACCCGCACGCCGTCGCCGCCCAGTCCCTTGGCCATGGTCGCGAACCCCCAGTCGTCCAGGTTGTTGAAAGCGGATTCGGGCTGGAAAGTGCGCAGCATCTCCCACGAGGCGTTGTTG
>JAEUNS010000072.1 GCA_016790005.1 Zoogloeaceae bacterium | reverse complement strand
TCGCACGCCTCCGCGCTTACCCTGCCCTCCGCGCTGCCATCGCAATTTGCGCACGCCTCCCGTGCCTTCCATCACATCGCCGTCCTTTGGGTGTTGTGCCAAGTAGCGGATGAGGTCGTGCCGCTCGGTTTCGCTCAGCAGCTTGTCGGCTGTACGGATGAACTCGGGCAGTTCGGCAATGGTCAGCATGTGTCAGAGTATAATCCATTGGAACAGTTCAGGCGGTGCGCAACTTCACCACATTGGCGGGGGCGGTCGTGCCGTTCTCGATGGCATCAAGCCGGGCTTCCCAGGCCGCCAGCGCAGCGCGCTTTTCGTCGGTGTAGGTGTGCCGGTCATAGTGCGCGGCCTGCACTCCGCTGATACCGTGGCTCATCAGTTGTGCGCGGGTGTCGCGGCTGATGCCCATGGCGGCAAGTTCGGTTTCGACCGTGCGGCGAATGTCTTTCAGGTCGAAGTGCTCGGCTCCCATGCTGGCGCAGATTTCCACCACCCGCTTTCCGGGCGTCGTGAAGGCCAACGGCACTTTGCCATGCGTCGAAAACAGGAAGGTCGAATCCTTGCCCTTGGCGCGCTCCACCAGACCGGCCACCATTGCGGCGGCTTTCGGTGCGAGCGGTAGCAGGTGCTCACGCGGCGCGGTGCGCTTGCCCTTGCCGTCCAACAGGCGAAGGGTTGCAGTGTCCGGGTTGAAGTCGCTCACCTTGGCGCGCAGTAGTTGCGCCATGCGTTGCCCGCCGGCGAACAGTGCGAGCCTCAAGGCCACGTCGGGCAACTCATCGCCAAGGGCTTTGATGTAGTCACGCAGTTCGGAACTTGATAGGGTACGGTCGCCACGCTGCACTGCAATAGCCGGGATGGCATCCACCGGGCTGTGCTCGATGCCGAACGGTATCAGGTCGGCAGGCAGGGCCGAATCGAACGGGGCGCGTTTTGCAGCGTTGTATGCGGCGCTCAGGTAGCTGCGCAGGATACCGGCGGCGCGCTCCTTGCCGGCCTCGCGAACCTTGCGCACCAGTGCGGCCACTTGATGCGCGCTCACATCGCGGGCGGGCAGCTCGGCAATCTCGGGATGCGTGAAGACATGACACTTGAAGGCCGAACGGGTCGCGGCGGCGCTCCTGCTCTTGTCGGTGCGCTCCAGATGTTCGGTGTAGGCATCGCACAGCGCGCGCAGGGTGTAGCGGGCCCGGCGCTCGGCTTCGGTCCTGGCGGCCTCTTGCGCGGCTTCGGCTGCGGCTTTGGCCTCTTTCTTCTCCCGGTCGAGTTCGCGCGGGTCGATACCCTGGTCAAGCAGGGTTTGCAGGCGGCGTGCTTCGGCGCGGGCGGCGTCGAGGTTCCAAACGCGAACGTCGCCAATGGTCGCGCGCAGGTCCTTGTTGTCCAGCTTGCCCTGGAAGATGTAAGCCTTCCCTTTGCTCTCGCTCTCGGTCGTGCTTCCGGGGGTTGCACGCACAGCGAGTCCGGGCGCTCCGGTATCCCACAGAAAGACCTGAGCCTTGTCCTTCGGGCATGTGAAGTCGCGGATTTGTCCGGCTGTCAGTTTGGTACGGGGCATGGTCTAGGTTCTCCGGCTCGGCGCTTACAAGGAAATTCATGTAAGCACTTTGTAAGCGGATTCTATCCATACACCTCAACATCAATCAACCTTAATGGCCAATGAATTCCATTTTTTCAACAAGTTAAAGTCCGGATGGCGTTGAGCCGGATTGCTCTAAATTGACGAAATTTGTGACTCTTAATCAGTAGGTACCAAGTTCGAGCCCTGGTGCCCCCACCAGAAAAACAAATACTTAGGCCCGTCCTCACGGATTGGCTTCTTTGCTTCTCGGCTCCGTTTAGCCAAATTCGGATGATGTAGCCACCGCCACACAAAAAACCCGCCACTCGGGCGGGCATGGTGTTGGTGCGTGCGGACCTGTTTAGTCAGTCGCTCGGTGCTTCGACTTCGAGCCGGGCAATGCGGGCGTCAGGCGCCTTCATCGGTCAAACTCCGTTGAACAATACATTCCACAGGACCTGTTTCTTTGTCCCGATCAGGCCCGCTCCTGAACGCGGCAGACAAATGGACCAGGTCGTCTGCCGCGCTATGCAACTGCAGCTCAACGAACTGCCGGAGCCCCGGTGAGTTCGTGCAGCCGTGCAACCGTTGCGGGGTCGAGACCCAGCGCACGTGCCAACTGACCGAGGTAGGCCGCTTCGGCCTCGGTATCGATGTCGATCGCCAGCAACGAGGCGCCGTAAACCTCCGCTGCGACGACCGGATTGGGAACATCGGCAACCAGCGCGTTGAGATCAAGCGGACGACGTAGCTCATCGAGAACCATCTGGCGCTCTTCGGGGGTGATCCCGTC
>JAEUNS010000430.1 GCA_016790005.1 Zoogloeaceae bacterium | reverse complement strand
GAACGGCAGGTGCTCGATCATCATTCCGTCGCAGTACATGACGGCAAGATCGTCGCGTTGCTGCCTCATGAGCAGGCACGCACCCGGTTTCAGGCGCGCACCACGTTCGAGCTTGGCGAGCATGTGCTGATACCCGGCCTGGTGAACCTGCATGTGCATGCGGCCATGTCGCTCATGCGCGGAATCGCGGACGACCTCCCGCTGATGCAATGGCTCAATGAAGCCATCTGGCCCGCCGAAGGAAAGCATGTGTCGTACCCGTTTGTTTACGATGGCACCCTACTCGCCGCAACCGAGATGATGGCGGGAGGCATCACGACCTGTAGCGAGATGTATTTCTATCCCGAGGCCGCCGCAGCGGCTTTCGACCAAATCGGCATGCGCGCGGTGATCGGCCTGCCCGTTCTCGATTTCCCTACGGCCTACGCGAGCGACCCGGACGACTATCTGTCAAAGGGACTCCTTGTTCGCGACAAATGGAAAAGCCATCCCAGGCTGGGGTTCTCGTTGGCCCCACACGCCCCCTACACCGTTTCAGACGCGCCGCTGGAACGAATTGCAATGCTGGCCGCGGAACTGGATATTCCAATCCACATCCATATCCACGAAACCGCAATCGAGGTTTCCGACTCCGTGGCAAAGCATGGCGTGCGCCCGATCGAACGCCTGGCACGCCTTGGCGTGCTCGGTTCGAACATGATCGGAATCCACGCCGTACACCTCGACGCCTCCGACATCGACTTGTTGAGTCGCTACAACTGCAGCATCGGCCATTGCCCGAGCTCCAACATGAAGCTGGCCAGCGGCATTGCCCCAATAAGTGCACTCGAACAACGTGGCCTGCGTATTGGCCTGGGCAGCGATGGCGCAGCCAGCAACAATCGGCTCGACCTGTTTCAGGAAATGCGCCAGGCGGCGCTGCTTGCAAAGGTCTCGACTGGCGACGCCGCCGCCCTGCCCGCGCACCGGGTATTGCGCATGGCCACCCTTGACGCTGCCGAGGCGCTGAGCCTCGAAGAATCAATCGGCTCAATCACGCCGGGCAAACAAGCCGACCTATGTGCAGTATCATTGGCGGCAATCGAAACCAGACCCTGTTTCGACCCGGTGTCCCACCTGATTTTTGTGGCCGGCCGTGAGCATGTATCGCATGTCTGGATTGACGGCGAAGCACGCGTGAATGGCGGCAAACAACTGTTGCAAACGCACAACAGTGATTTGCCGGGAATAACGGCTATGTGGCAACATAAGCTAGTGGGTGAATGACAAAACATGCGATGTTATTGGGGAACAGACATCAAGCATTTTGTTGTTCGCAAATTCCATTCGCTTTTAGTGATTCTTCCCTTCGACGAGGAAAACATGATCAAAACTACCAAGAAACACATGCTGCTCCTGGCCGCGATTGCGTCGCTCGGCTTTTCTGCGCCTAGCGCTTTTGCTCAGGTCCAAGACGTAGTCGTCGACGGGACGGGCGAAATACCCTACGTGATCGACTCCCGCAAGGTTGTCGCCCGCAGTGGCTTTGGCCTGTGCTGGAGAACCGGCTTCTGGAGCCCGGCCGCCGCCGAGACCGCCATGGCTGGCCAGTTCCCGGTCGGTTGCGCATGCGACAGCGACATCGTTCCCGCCGCCAAGTGCACGGTTGCAGAAGCCCCTGCCCCGACGCCGCTCGCAAAACCGTCCGCCGACAAGATCAAGCTGTCTGCCGATGCCCTGTTCGACTTCGACAAAGCCGTACTGAAGCCGGCAGGTAAGCAAGCGCTCGACGAACTCGCCGCCAAGGCGAAGCAAGTCAACCTTGAAGTGATCCTGGCTGTTGGCCATACCGACCGTATCGGCTCGGCTGCCTACAACAAGTCACTGTCCGAGCGCCGTGCCGCTGCAGTCAAGACCTATCTGGTCTCGCAAGGCATCGACAGCAACCGCATCTACACCGAAGGCAAGGGCAAGACCCAACCGGTTACCGGCACCCAGTGCGACAACGTCAAGGGCCGTACAGCGCTGATTTCGTGCCTGCAACCCGACCGTCGTGTTGAAGTTGAAGTGATCGGCACCAAGTAATATTGGTCAAGCCGAAGTGAAAAAGCCCTGCTTCGGCAGGGCTTTTTGTTTTCGTGTAGATTATTGACCAACACTACACATTCTGCTCGCCCCATTCGGACCCAACGTCGCAACCCTTATCGAACATGACAACCAACGCTGACCCGGCCGAGCTTCAGAAATTCAGCGATCTCGCTCACCGCTGGTGGGACCCCGCTTCTGAGTTCAA
>JAEUNS010000428.1 GCA_016790005.1 Zoogloeaceae bacterium | reverse complement strand
ACCAATCGGAACGAGGGCTCGGCTGCGAATGAAGCGGGGGGCTCGGGTGCTGCGGTACGAAACGCAGCCGCCCAACTCTGGGGGCCGTTCGGCGAGTACGCGATCGATGCCAGCCAGCGGACCATTCTGTTCTGGGATCTGCTGCGCCGGCGCAGTGAGCAGTACCATGCGCAAAAGGCCAAGGCGGTGCCTCATGTGCTCAACTTCGAATCCGAAATGGTGCTGGACGGTCGCACCTTCGCGCGGCCGGTCAACTACGGGCTGGTGAAAGTCAGGCCGCCGCAAGGTGTGGTGATCGATCCGCGCAAACGCCCATTCGTCGTGGTTGATCCGCGGGCCGGGCACGGACCGGGCATCGGCGGTTTCAAGGCCGACAGCGAGATCGGTGTGGCGATGCGCGCCGGTCACCCATGCTATTTCGTGGGGTTTACGCCCGAGCCGATGCCGGGTCAGACCGTCGAAGACATCATGCGTGCAGAGGCGGTGTTTCTCGAGAAGGTCATCGAACTGCATCCCGACGCCGAGGGCAAACCCTGCGTGATCGGTAATTGTCAGGCCGGTTGGGCCGTGATGATGCTGGCTGCAAGCCGGCCGGAGTTGTGTGGGCCGGTAATCGTACCGGGGTCGCCGTTATCCTACTGGGCGGGCGTCGATGGTGAAAACCCGATGCGCTATACCGGCGGGCTGGCGGGAGGTAGCTGGATGACCGCGCTTGCCGGCGATCTTGGCAAGGGCAAGTTCGACGGCGCGCACCTGGTCAAGAACTTCGAGAATCTGAATCCGGCCAACACCCACTGGAGCAAGAACTACGACATCTGGTCGACCATCGATACCGGCGCCGAGCGCTTTCTCGAGTTCGAGAAGTGGTGGGGCGGTCATGTCAATCTGAATGCCGAGGAGATCCAGTGGATCGTCGATCAGTTGTTTGTCGGCAACCGGCTCGCGACTGCCGAGATCGTCACGAGTGACGGCGAGCGGATCGACCTGCGCAACATCCGCTCACCGATCATCTGCTTTTGCTCCAAGGGTGACAACATCACCCCGCCGCAACAAGCCCTGGGGTGGATTGTCGACCTTTATGCCAAGGATGACGACATCCGCGCCTGCGGCCAGACCATCGTCTATTCCGTGCATGAGAGCGTGGGCCATCTCGGTATCTTCGTCTCGGGCGGAATCGCCAAGAAGGAACACCAGGAGTTCGCTTCGAACATCGACCTGATCGATGTGCTGCCGCCGGGACTCTACGAGGCAGTGATGACGCCGCGGTCGGACGATGCGCATAATCCGGATCTGATCTCGGGTGACTGGATCGTGAAGTTCGAGCCCCGCAGCCTGGACGATGTCCGGGCCATCGTCCAGCCTGACGCTGAAAGCGAACGTCGCTTCGCCACCGTGCGGCGTGTTTCGGAGATCAACCTCGGTCTTTATCGCGCCTTCTTGCAGCCTTTCGTCAGGGCAGTGGCAAACAGCGGCCTGACAGATTCGCTGCCCAAGCTCGATGCCGAGCACTTGCACTTCGAGTTTTTCTCGGAGCGCAATCCGCTGATGCAACAACTCGCCACGCTCGCCGAGCAAGTGCGCGAGCAGCGTCAGCCAGTTGCAGCCGACAATCCCTTGCTGGCAGTGCAGGCGGCAGTCTCGAACGGAATTGTTGCCGCCCTCGACAGCTGGCGTGTCGTGCGCGACAGTGCGCTCGAGCAGATGTTTCTTGCGACCTATGGCTCGCCCCTGCTTCAGGCGATGGTCGGCCTGAATCCTACCGAGGAGAGTCCGCGCCGGCGGCCGGGTCTCGAGCACGAGCGTGCTGCATTCATAAAGCAGCGGATCGGCGAGATCAAAGCCGGCGTCGCCAGCGGCGGATTACCGGAGGCGACGATTCGCAGCCTCGTCTACATCGGCATGGCGGGTTCGGGGGTGGATGAGCGCTCGTTCAACGTCCTGCGCAGGATTCGTGACGAGAATCACGGCATGACGCTCCAGGACTTCAAACACATCTTGCGTGAGCAGTATTTCGCGCTTCTGCTCGATTCCAAAGCGGCGCTTGCGGCGATTCCAGCGATGTTGCCCGCTGATCCGGTTGCATGTGCCGACGCGCTGGAGAAGATCCGGCGCACCGTGAATGCGAGGGGAGAGATCACCAAAGAGCAGAGCACCCGCCTGGCCGAGATCGAGAAGCTCTTTGTGGGCAGCGGGCCCGCGAAAGCGAAATCGCCCGGGCCGTTGAAAGCCGCCTGACGAGAAGAATAGAGACCAAAATGGAC
>JAEUNS010000334.1 GCA_016790005.1 Zoogloeaceae bacterium | reverse complement strand
AATCTCCGGCGTGCCCAAGGAAAACCTGGAAGCCCTGGCCAAGACCTACGCCGATCCCAAGCTCAAGGTCGTTTCCTACTGGACCATGGGCTTCAACCAGCACACCCGCGGCACCTGGGTGAACAACATGATCTACAACGTCCATCTGCTGGTGGGCAAGATCTCCGAGCCCGGCAACAGTCCGTTCTCGCTCACTGGCCAGCCCTCGGCCTGCGGCACCGCACGCGAGGTTGGCACCTTCGCTCATCGCCTGCCGGCCGACCTGGTGGTGACCAATCCCAAACACCGCGCAACCGCCGAAAAGATCTGGAAGCTTCCGGAGGGCACGATCCACGACAAGATCGGCCTGCATGCGGTGGCGCAGAGTCGCGCACTCAAAGATGGCAAAATCAAGTGTTACTGGACCTCGACCACCAACAACATGCAGGCCGGGCCCAACATCAATGACGAGGTTTACCCCGGTTGGCGCAATCCGGATGCCTTCGTCGTGGTTTCCGATGTCTATCCGACCGTTTCGGCGCTGTCGGCCGACCTGATCCTGCCGTGTGCAATGTGGACCGAAAAGGAAGGTGCCTTCGGAAATGCCGAGCGCCGCACCCAGTTCTGGCGTCAGCAGGTCAAGGCCCCGGGCGATGCCAGGAGCGACCTGTGGCAGTACGTCGAGTTCTCGAAGCGCTTCAAGGTCGAGGAGGTGTGGCCGGAAGAGTTGATCGCGAAGATGCCCGAATACCGCGGCAAGACTCTTTACGACGTCCTGTATGCCAACGGCGAGGTCAACCGCTATCCGCTCGAGGACGTGGCCGCAGTCAGCGCCCATGCCTGGCCGGACTACATGAATGATGAATCCAAGGTGTTCGGTTTCTATCTGCAGAAAGGTTTGTTCGAGGAATACGCCAGTTTCGGTCGCGGCCATGCGCACGACTTGGGGCATTTCGACACCTATCACCAGGCGCGCGGCCTGCGCTGGCCGGTGGTCGATGGCAAGGAAACCCTGTGGCGCTACCGCGAGGGTTACGACCCGTATGTGAATGCCGGCGAAGATTTCAGTTTTTATGGCTTCGAGGACAAGAAAGCCGTCATTTTCGCGCTGCCCTACCAGGCGCCCCCCGAAGTGCCGGACGCCGAGCACGATCTGTGGATGTGTACCGGTCGGGTGCTGGAACACTGGCACACCGGGTCGATGACCCGCCGGGTGCCCGAGCTGCATCGGTCGGTGCCCGAAGCGCAGGTGTTCATGCATCCGGAAGATGCTCAAAAACGCGGCCTGCAGCGTGGCATGTCGGTCAAGATCGTCTCGAAGCGCGGCGAAATCGTCGCGCGGCTCGAAACCCGCGGTCGCAACAAACCGCCGGTTGGTTTGGTGTTCGTGCCCTTCTTCGACGAAGGTCGGCTGGTGAATAAGCTGATTCTCGACGCGACCTGCCCGATCTCGAAGGAAACCGACTTCAAGAAGTGCCCGGTCAAGGTTCTCAAGGCTTGAGGCTAACTTAAAGACGCATGGAGGAGGGCTGTGCGCGACCGGCTGCAGGAGGGGATGCCTGCAGCCGGGCCTGCGCGCCGCAAGGCAAGGGCGGCCCAGAGAACAAGCACATGAGCGAGCTCACGAATACCGGCAGGGACGGCAAGGCTACGCCAGCTCGCCGGCGCTTCCTCAAGGAAGTAGCCGGGGTGGCGGGTGGCGCCTGTCTGTTCGCGGCGGGGGTCGGGCTGTATTCCCGCCAGGCTTCGGCACTGCCGGCCACCGCGCTCAGGCCGCCCGGGGCGCTCGCCGAGGATGACTTTCTCGGCGCCTGTGTGCGCTGCGGCCTGTGTGTGCGTGATTGTCCGTATGACACCCTGAAACTCGCCGAGCTGGGTGATGGAGTCGTGACCGGCACGCCCTACTTCGAAGCGCGCAAGGTGGCGTGCGAGATGTGTGACGACATCCCCTGTGTGGTGGCCTGTCCGACCGGGGCGCTCGACCGGAGCCTGAATGACATCGAGAAGGCACGCATGGGGCTGGCGGTGCTGATCGATCAGGAGACCTGCCTCAATTTTCTCGGCTTGCGCTGCGATGTGTGCTACCGGGTGTGCCCGGTCATCGATCGCGCGATCACGCTCGAACGAATCCATAACCCGCGCTCCGATCGCCATGCGATGCTGCTGCCGACCGTGCACTCGGACCATTGCACCGGCTGCGGAAAGTGCGAGGCGGCCTGTGTGCTGCCCGGCGAGTCCGCGATCAAGGTGTTGCCGATCAAGCTCGCGCAGGGCTCGCGGGCCGAGCACTACCGGCGCGGCTGGGAGGAGAAGGAGGCTGCCGGCGGATCGCTGATCGGTGACCAGATCGAACTGCCGGTACGCGGCATGGAAGATCAGCCCTATGGTGACACCCGGCTGCGCACGCCTCCGCAGCGGCCTGCTGCACCGTCTGGCAGTGACGCTGCACCGCCGCCGGGCGGTCTGGATTCGGGGTGGAAGCCATGAGCGCCGATGTCGGCCGTGCCGGGCAGGCGCCGGCCACCACCATTCGCGGGGCTGCGTTGCGGGGCGTGCTGGCGCGTCCGGGCCTGGAGGCGGTGCGCAACCGTGGCTGGCTGGCCGCACACAAGTGGTTGTTGCTGAGGCGCTTGTCGCAACTCGGAATTCTGGCGCTGTTTCTGGTGGGGCCGTGGTTCGGTATCTGGGTCGTCAAGGGCAATCTGTCGTCCAGCCTGACCTTGGGCGTGTTGCCGCTGACCGACCCCTTCCTGCTCGCACAATCTTTCGCCGCGGGCGTCCTGCCCTACAAGGAAGCTTTGCTGGGTGGCGGAATCGTGCTCGCGTTCTACCTGGTTTTTGGCGGGCGGCTGTTCTGCAGCTGGGTTTGCCCGGTCAACCTCGTCACCGATGCCGCCGCATGGCTGCGGCGCAGGCTGGGGCTCAAGGGCGGCAAGGCACCGGATGCGCGCCTGCGCTACTGGCTGCTCGGTTTTGTGCTGGTTGTCGCTGCGCTCACCGGCAGCCTCGCCTGGGAATGGGTGAACCCGGTGTCGATGCTGCACCGCGGCCTGATCTTTGGTTTCGGGCTGGCTTGGGGCGTGGTCGGTGGGGTTTTTCTGTACGACCTTCTGATTGCGAGCCGTGGCTGGTGTGGTCATGTGTGTCCGATGGGGGCGTTCTATTCGCTCCTGGGGCGGACTGCGCTCGTGCGGGTCAGCGCCGACAAGCGTGGCAAGTGCAACGACTGCATGGATTGCTTTGCCGTCTGTCCCGAGCCCCAGGTGATTCGTCCGGCGCTCAAGGCGGCGGGGCAGACTCACCCGCTGATTCTCGATAGGGATTGCACCACCTGTGGCCGCTGCGTGGATGTGTGCGGCCAGGATGTTTTTAGAATTACGACCCGATTTGACAGGAGCGAGTCATGAACAAGAAGACCCGTAATCTGGTGCTGGCGCTCGTCGCAGCGATTGGCCTCGGCGCCGCGACCGTCCCGCTTGCCGGGGCGCAAACCGTGAGCAGCGTGCGCGGGGCGGACGTTTCCGCACCCGAACTCGAGCCCGGAAGCTACCGCGTGCTACCCGACGGCCCACCGATCCCGCGTGACTACCTGCAGCAACCGCCGATGATCCCGCACAAGGTCGAGGGCTACGAGGTCAGCACCAACTTCAACAAATGCATGGACTGTCACTCGTGGACCCGCTACCGCTCGGCCGGGGCGACCAAGGTCAGCCTGACCCACTTCAAGGATCGCGATGCCAACGAGTTGTCGAACATTTCGCCGCGCCGGTACTTCTGCATGCAGTGTCATGTTCCGCAGACCGACGCGCGGCCTCTGGTCGAGAACACCTTCAAGCCCGCGACCGGCATCCGCTGAGCTGCATGGCGCACCGTGATAACCGGGGAATGACATGAGCGAAGAAAACAAGAAGGGGCTGATCACCCGATTGCGCGCCGCCGGGCTCGTAGGGGTATTGATCGTGTTTGCGGCAGGGGTGGTGTTCTGGGGCGGCTTCAACACCGTCATGGAATGGACCAACACCGAGAAATTCTGCATTTCATGCCATGAGATGGAGAAGAACGTGTTCGCCGAATACCGCAACACCATTCACTACCAGAACCGCACCGGCGTTCGGGCCGTCTGCTCCGACTGCCATGTACCCAAGGAATGGGTGCCCAAGATGATCCGCAAGGT
>JAEUNS010000333.1 GCA_016790005.1 Zoogloeaceae bacterium | reverse complement strand
GGCGAGGCGGTGGGTGTCTTGAGCGGCCTTCAACAGCGCATTTTGAGCGGCGAGTTGCTCCGCCAGCGTCGCACGCTCGGCCAGTGCATCGGCCACCTCGCGAAACGCGGTCTGGATTGCCTTCTCGTAATTCGCCAGCGCAATTTCCCGCTGCGCCTTCACCACCTCGAGATCCGCCTCGAGCCGGCCCGCATCGAAGATCGGCAAAGTGATCCTGGGAATGAAGCTCCAGTTGCCAGAGCCCGCCCCGAACAGTTGGTCGAGTGAGGCGCTCGCGGTTCCCACCGTCGCCGTCAGGGTGATCTTCGGGTAGAACGCTGCACGCGCGGCACCGATATCCGCATTGGCGGCACGCAACTGCTGCTCTGCGGCCAGAATGTCGGGGCGTTCGGCCAGCACTTCTGCCGGCAGATCGGACGGAATATCGAACACTGCACCTACGGCCTCGTCGAGGCGCCCGGGCATGAGCTCGAGCGGCACGGCCTGCCCGATCAGCAGCGCGAGCGCGTTCTCGGCCAGCGCAAGCTGGGCCCGCTGACGTGCCGCATCCACCCGCGCACGCGCCATCGAGGTTTCCGACTGACTCAGATCGACCGCCGACACCACGCCCGCATCGAAGCTCTGCCGGGTGAGCTCGTGCGATCGTTCGCGGGTCTTAAAGGTGTTTTCAGCCAGTTCGAACAACTCGCGATTGGCCGCAACCGACAGCCAGGCATTCGCCACTTCTGCAACCAGCGTGTTGCGTACACTCTTGTAGGCCTCTTCGGTGCCGAGATAGAGCGCCAGTGCCTGTTCATTCAAGGCCTGCACCCGGCCGAAGAAATCGAGCTCGTATGCGTAAAGCCCGACCTCCGCCGAATACACCCCGGTGACCTGGGCCGAACCCGCGCGACTGATATCGGCAGGCACGCGCTGGCGGTTCTGCGCGCCCGCGGCATCCAGCCCGGGTACGAGATCTGCACGCGTCACCCGATACTGCGCACGGGCCTTCTCGATATTGAGCGCGGCCACCCGCAGGTCGCGGTTGTGCTCAAGCGCCAGATCGATCAGATCGCGCAGGCGCGGGTCGGCGAAGTAATCCCGCCACTGCAGGTCGCTCGCCAGCGCGACCTGCACCGCTTCGGCCGGCTGGGCACTCTGCGCAGCGGCCGACCACGTCAAGGGCACGGGTGCGTCGGGGCGCTGATACTCCGGAATGAAGGTGGTGCACGCCGTTCCGAGGCTCGCCGCAACCGCAAGAGACAATACTTTCAATGACTTCATGGCCGTACCTCGCCCACTTCTTTTGTAACCGCCGGCGGAGTTTCTTCCTTCACCACCTTCTTGCCGAAGATCCGTTGGATGACCACATAGAACACCGGCACGAAGAAGATGCCAAGCAGGGTGGCCGAAACCGTACCGCCGAGCACGCCGGTACCGATCGCGTTCTGGCTACCCGAACCGGCCCCGGTCGCGATCGCCAGCGGCACGACGCCGAAGCCGAACGCCAGCGAGGTCATCACGATCGGACGCAGACGCATCCGGACGGCTTCGAGTGTCGCTGCGATCAGATCCTTGCCCTCTTCCATCTGCGCCTTCGCGAACTCGACGATCAGAATCGCATTCTTGGATGACAGGCCGATGGTCGCGAGCAGGCCGACCTGAAAGTAGATGTCGTTGGGCAGCCCGCGGCTTGTCGCCGCGATCAGCGCGCCCACCACCCCCAACGGCACCACCAGCATCACCGCAAACGGCACCGACCAGCTCTCGTAAAGTGCCGCAAGACACAGGAACACCACCAGTAGCGAGAGGGCGTACAACGCAGGCGCCTGATCGCCGGAACGACGCTCCTCGAACGAGGTGCCCGTCCATTGATAGCCGATACCCGGCGGAAGCGTGGCGATGATCTCCTCGACCGCGGTCATGGCCTCACCCGACGACAGACCCGGCGCAGCCTGGCCCAGGATCTCGATCGAAGGCTGGCCGTTATAGCGCTCCAACCGCGGCGAGCCGTAGCTCCAGCGCGCCGTGGTGAAGGCTGAAAACGGCACCATCTCGCCCTGGGCATTGCGTACATACCATTTGTCGAGATCCTCCGGCTTCATACGCGAGGGCGCATCGGCCTGGATATACACCTTCTTGATCCGGCCACGGTCGATGAAGTCGTTAACGTAGCTACCACCCCAC
Source organism: Zoogloeaceae bacterium (assembly GCA_016790005.1). Taxonomy (GTDB): domain Bacteria; phylum Pseudomonadota; class Gammaproteobacteria; order Burkholderiales; family Rhodocyclaceae; genus UBA2357. The sequence goes on along the minus strand of JAEUNS010000333.1, from coordinate 2,982 downwards.
GCGGTCGACAGCGTGTCGTTGATGTCGGCGATCGAGACCCCGAACGCTGCAGCCTTGGCATGATCGACCAGCAACTCGTACTCGGCCATGTCTTCCTGCCCGTTGGGGCGCACCCCGACCAGGCGCTTGTCCTGAGCCGCCATGCCGAGGACCTGGTTGCGTGCGGCCACCAGGGCATCGTGCCCAACTCCGGAGCGGTCCTGCAACTGCACGTCGAAGCCACCCGAGGTGCCCAACTCGATGACCGCCGGCGGCACGAACGCGAACACCATGGCCTCGCGAATCTGCGAGAACGCCGCCATCGCACGCCCTGCAACCGCCTTGACATGCAGATCCGGTCCCTTGCGCTCCGACCAGTCGCGCAGATTCACGAACGCGATCCCCATGTTCTGACCACTGCCGCCAAAGCTGAAGCCGGCCACGGTAAAGATGGCCCGCACGGTGTCCTTTTCATTCTCGAGAAAGTGCTTCTCGACCTTCTCAAGCACCTCGAGCGTGCGCTCCTGGGTCGCGCCGGCAGGCAGGGTCACCTGATTGAACATCACCCCCTGATCCTCTTCGGGCAGGAATGAAGTCGGCATGCGCATGAACAGGTAGCCCAGCAGCCCGAGGATCGCGGCGAAGATCAGCATGAAGCGCAAGCTGCGCTTTAGCATGCCGGCCACGGCCGACGAATAGCGTCGCGTACTGCGCTCGAACATACCGTTGAACCAGTGGAAGAACCCACCCAACAGACCACCCTCGCCCGCCTCATGACCTTTCTCGACCGGCTTGAGGATGGTCGCGCACAAAGCTGGTGTAAATATGATTGCAACCAGCACCGACAAGGCCATCGCCGACACGATGGTGATCGAGAACTGGCGATAGATGATGCCGGTCGCACCGCCGAAGAAAGCCATCGGCACGAACACCGCCGATAGCACCAGGCCGATGCCGATCAATGCGCCGGTGATCTGGTCCATCGACTTGCGGGTCGCCTCCTTGGGTGACAGCCCTTCCTCGCTCATCACCCGCTCGACGTTCTCGACCACCACGATCGCATCATCGACGAGCAGACCGATCGCAAGCACCACCCCGAACATGGTGAGGGTGTTGATCGAGTAGCCGAACGCCGCCATGATCGCGAAGGTGCCCAGCAACACGACTGGAATCGCGATCGTCGGGATCAGCGTTGCGCGCAGGTTCTGGAGGAACAGATACATCACCAGAAACACCAGCACCACCGCTTCGATCAGTGTCATGACCACCGACTGAATCGAGAGCTTCACGAAGGGCGTGGTGTCGTAGGGAATGACCGCCTCGACCCCGGGCGGGAAGTAGCGCTCCATGTCGGCCAGCGCTTCGCGCACCGCGGTCGCGGTTTCAAGCGCATTTGCGCCTGCGGCGAGACGCACCCCGATACCCGCGGCCGCCTCACCGTTGTAGCGGGCAAGCGTGCCGTAGTTCTCTGCACCTATCTCGACTCTTGCGACATCGCCAAGTCGCACCTCGCCGCCGTCTGCGCTCTTGCGCAGCAGTATCGCCTCGAACTGGTCGGGCGTCTGAAGCCGGCTCTGGGCCGTAATGGTCGCGGTAAAGCCCTGCCCCGGCACGGCTGGCGTACCGCCCAGTTGCCCCGCCGAAACCTGAGTGTTCTGCGCCTGGATCGCCGCCCGCACATCACCCGGGGTCAGGTTGAAATTGACCAGCTTGGCCGGATCGAGCCACACCCGCATCGCATACTGGGCACCGAACACCTGCACCTCGCCGACTCCGGTCACCCGCGACAAGGGGTCTTGAACCGTCGACACCAGAAAGTCCGACAAATCGACCTGGGTCTGGGTGCCGTCCCTGGACACGAAACCGATCACCAGAAGGAAGTTGCGCGCCGACTTCGCGACCTGAACGCCCTGCTGTTGAACGGCCTGCGGCAACAAGGGCAACGCGAGCTGAAGCTTGTTCTGCACCTGCATCTGCGCGACGTCGGGGTTGACATCGGCATCGAAGGTCAGCGTGATCGATGCGCGCCCGAACGAGTCGCTACTCGATCCCATGTACAGCAGGCCATCGAGGCCAGTGAGCTTCTGTTCGATGATCTGGGTGACCGAATCTTCGACCGCTTTTGAAGACGCGCCCGGATAAGAAGCGTTGATGACGATCGCCGGTGGGGCGATGGCCGGATACTGCGCAACAGGCAGCGTGTTGATGGACAAGGCGCCCGCCAGCATGATCACGATCGCGATCACCCAGGCGAAAATCGGACGGTCGATGAAGAAACGTGCCATGGTTATCGCCTCAGTTCGCGGGCGCGGCAGCGACTGCGCCCGCCACTTCCGCAATGACCTTGGTGCCCGGGCGAACCTTCTGCAGGCCTTCCACGATGATCCGCTCCCCCGCAGCCAAACCTTCTGTCACCACCCACTGATCGCCGATGCTGCGCTCAGCCTTGATCGAACGTGCCTCGACCGCATCATCGGCACCCACCACCATCACGATCGCCTGGCCGCGCGCATCGCGCGTGAGTCCTGCATGTGGAATCCGAATCGCGTTGTTTGCCACGGCCTGCTCGAGGCGTGCGCGCACATACATGCCGGGCAGCAATACCCCATCGGGATTCGGAAACACTGCCCGCAGCGTGACGCTACCGGTAGCGGGATCAACCGAGACTTCCGAAAAGGCCAGCTTGCCCGGCTGGGTGTATTCGGTGCCGTCTTCAAGCACCAGCGAGACCGGCATCTCGACCATGGACGCCTGTTGCAGCCGACCGGCCGCGAGCGCACTGCGCAGACGCAGCAACTCGGCGCTCGACTGAGTGAGATCGACATAGATCGGGTTCAACTGCTGCACGGTGGCCAGTGCCTGGGCCTGATTGGCCGTGACCAGCGCGCCCGCCGTCACCGTCGAGCGGCCAATTCGGCCCGCGATCGGTGAGGCAAGCCGCGTGAACTCAAGATCGATGCGCGCCTGCTCGATGCTGGCCCGGGCGGCAGCAACATCTGCCTC
>JAEUNS010000330.1 GCA_016790005.1 Zoogloeaceae bacterium | reverse complement strand
TCAGAGGTCAGCGAAATAATGGAAGCAGTCAAGATCATCGATGGGCTCGCGGCGCCGCTCGACCGTGCCAATGTCGACACCGATGCGATCATCCCCAAGCAGTTCCTGAAATCGATCAAGCGCAGCGGCTTCGGCCCCAATCTGTTTGACGAGTGGCGTTATCTCGACCAGGGCGAGCCGGGTCAAGATTGCAGCGCCCGCCCGCTCAATCCCGATTTCGTGCTCAACCAGCCACGCTACAGGGGCGCGAAGATCCTGCTCACGCGCGCCAACTTCGGTTGTGGCAGTTCGCGCGAGCACGCACCGTGGGCGCTCGAAGACTATGGCTTCAGGGCCTTGATCGGGCCGAGCTTTGCGGACATCTTCTTCAACAATTCCTTCAAGAACGGCTTGCTTCCGATCGTTCAGCCGGCTGCAGTGGTCGACGCCCTATTCGCCGAGTGCGAGGCCACTCAAGGCTTCCGGCTGGTGATTGATCTGGCTGCACAGACGATCACGCGCCCCGGGGGCGAGGTGCTTGGTTTCGAGGTGGATGCATTCCGCAAGGAATGCCTGCTCAATGGCTGGGACGATATCGGCCTGACCTTGCGTCATGCCGACGAGATCCGCGCCTTCGAGGCCAAACGCCGCAGCGAGCATCCGTATTTCTTTTCCTGAGCCACCGGCCGAAATACTGTCGAGGAATCATCAATGAAGATTTGTGTATTGCCGGGTGACGGCATTGGCCCCGAGATCATGGCCGAAGCGGTCAAGGTGCTGGAGGCGCTGGGCCTGGGCTTCGAAATGGAGACGGCCCTGCTTGGAGGTGGCGCGGTCGATGCGACCGGCGCGCCCTATCCGGAGGCCACATCCCGGCTTGCCCGTGCCGCCGATGCGGTGCTGCTCGGCGCCGTTGGCGGGCCTCAGTGGGATACGCTGCCGCGTGAGCAGCGGCCCGAGCGGGGGCTGCTCGGCATTCGCAAGGAACTGGGCCTGTTTGCCAACCTGCGCCCGGCGATTCTCTATCCGGAGCTCGCAAACGCATCGTCGCTGAAGCCTGAGGTGGTTGCCGGGCTCGACATCCTGATCGTGCGCGAACTCACCGGTGACATCTATTTTGGTCAGCCGCGTGGAATCGAGACGCGCAACGGCGAGCGCTACGGCTTCAACACCATGCACTACACCGAGAGCGAGATTCGCCGCATCGGTCGGGTGGCCTTCGAGGCCGCCAGAAAGCGCAACAAGCGCTTGTGTTCGGTCGACAAGATGAATGTGCTCGAAACCACCCAGTTGTGGCGCGATGTGATGACCGAACTCGCGCCGGAGTATCCGGACGTCGAGCTCAGCCACATGTTGGTCGACAACGCGGCGATGCAGTTGGTGCGGGCGCCCAAGCAGTTTGACGTGATGGTGACTGGCAACATGTTCGGCGACATCCTGTCCGACGAGGCTTCGATGCTCACCGGCTCGATCGGCATGCTGCCGTCGGCATCGCTGGACGAGAACAACAAGGGCTTATTCGAGCCCTCTCATGGATCGGCCCCCGACATCGCCGGCAAGGGCGTTGCCAATCCGCTTGCGACCATTCTCTCGGCGGCGATGATGTTGCGCTACACCTTCAACCAGGAAGAGGCTGCCGCGCGGGTCGAGAATGCGGTCAAGAAGGTGCTGGCGCAGGGTCTGCGGACCGGCGACATCCACGAGCCGGGCACAACCCGGGTCGGCACCCGTGAAATGGGCGACGCGGTGCGTGCGGCGCTCTGAACCTGACGGTCATGGCGGCTGGCTCCCCTGAAGCATGAAAGCCGCCAGACCGTTCCCTCACCCCCAACCCCTCTCCCGCAAGCGGGCGAGGGGAGCGCAGTGAGTCGCCGTAGCGACTTTCACGTTAATGAATACAGGAAGATGAAAATGACAAAGGTTGGTCTGGTCGGTTGGCGTGGCATGGTCGGTTCGGTGCTGATGCAGCGGATGGCGGAAGAGGGTGATTTCGATCACATCGAGCCGGTCTATTTCTCGACCTCTAACGCCGGTGCTGCGGCCCCGGCATTCGGAGGTAAAGAGTCGGGTGCGCCGCTGCAGCGCGCTGACGATGTGGCAGCGCTCAAGGCATGCGACATCATCATCACCTGCCAGGGCGGCGACTACACCAAGGCGGTTTTTCCCGAACTCCGAGCGACCGGCTGGAACGGTCACTGGATCGATGCCGCAAGCGCGCTGCGCATGGCCGACGATGCGGTGATCATTCTCGATCCGGTCAACCTCGACGTGATCAAAGCCGCTCTTGCTAAGGGCGGGCGCAACTGGATAGGCGGCAACTGCACCGTGTCGCTGATGCTGATGGGCCTGGGTGGGCTGTTCCGTGCCGGCCTGGTTGAATGGGTCTCGGCGATGACCTACCAGGCGGCCTCGGGTGCAGGCGCGCAGAACATGCGCGAGTTGCTGTCGCAGATGGGGGCTCTGCATGATGCGGTGAAGGCCGAACTGGCCGATCCTGCCTCGGCGATTCTCGACATCGATCGTAAGGTTGCCGAAACGATGCGATCGTCCGACTTCCCGGTCAAGAACTTCCGCGGAACTGCACTCGCGGGCAGCCTGATTCCTTGGATCGACGTTCCGGTCGAGCATGGTCAGTCGAAGGAAGAGTGGAAGGGCGGCGCCGAGTGCAACAAGATTCTGGGCAATCCGGCGTTCCGCAGTGCGGGCAGCATTCCGATCGATGGTTTGTGCGTGCGGATCGGTGCCATGCGCTGCCATTCGCAGGGTCTGACCATCAAGTTGAAGCGCGACGTGCCGTTGGAAGACATCAGCGGCATCATTGCGGGTGCCAACGACTGGGTGAAGGTGGTGCCGAACGAGCGCGAGATCTCCGAGCGCGAGCTGACGCCTGCCGCGGTTACCGGCACGCTGACGGTTCCGGTCGGACGCTTGCATAAACTCGCGATGGGGCCGGATTATCTGGGCGCCTTCACCGTTGGTGACCAGTTGTTGTGGGGGGCTGCAGAGCCTCTGCGTCGCATGCTCAGAATCCTGCTCGCACACTGAGCATGGCATGTAGGGCGCTTCGGCGCCCTTGTCATGTCGGTTGCGGGGATGGATTGCAGGGGCATTGCTCAGGCACTATTCCCTTATTAAATAAAGAATTGCTGCAACACATTCAAGATAATGCTAGATTGTTAGCACGTCCGGGCGAGCTCATCGGTGTCGGGATGCTTTGTTCCACGACGTCGGCCGCCCGCCATTGGTCTGCGATGACATTGAAGAACGCTATGAGAAAAACATTCAAGGCCACCCTTATTGCAACCGCAATCGCTGCGTTTCCATTTGGGGCAGCTGCGGCCGGACTTGGCGCCGTCAATGTCTTCAGCGGACTTGGGCAGCCGCTGCGGGCCGAGATTGAAGTAAAGGCGACATCACAGGAACTGCAATCGCTGACGGCCAGGGTGGCAGGCGCCGATGCGTTCAGGCAGGCCAATTTCACCATGTCGCCGGTCATCAGCGATGTTCGGCTGAACATCGAGCGTCGCGGCGATCGTGCATTCCTGAAGGTTAGCAGCCAGACGCCGGTGCGCGACCCCTTCCTCGATCTGGTGGTCGAGCTCAATTGGTCTGCAGGTCGGATATTGCGTGAGTACACCTTCCTGCTCGATCCAGTCGATACGGCGCGCCCGGTCGTCGCGACCAGCACGGCGGCACCAGCGGCTCGTCCCACGCCGGCCCAGCGCGCGATTTCACCGCCGCCCGTAACGCGCGCGCCGGCAGCGATGCCGGACTCCTACCGGGTTGCGCGCGGCGACACCTTGCGCGCAATCGCATCCCGTTTTCAGCAGCCTGGCGCCAATCTTGACCAGATGCTGATAGCGCTCTTGCGCGAGAATCCTGATGCATTTGACGGTGGCAATATCAACCGGCTGCGTGCCGGCGCGGTCCTTAGGCTACCGAGCTCAGAAAGCGCGCTTGCAACCGAGCCCGCGACAGCCAGGCGCGAGGTTGTAGCGCAGGCGGCCGATTTCGAGGCTTATCGCAACCGTCTCGCCGGCACGGTCAGAACCCGTGCCGAGGATGAACGCCAGCCGACGCGCGAGAGCGCTGGCGCCATCGTACCCAGGGTCGAGGCACCGGTACGCGCCGATGAAGCAACCGATCGGGTCGAAGTTTCCGGTGGTTCGGGCGATGCACCCGTGTCGACCGACGCCGAGCGCCTGGCGCGCCTGCAGGCGCTGGAAGAAGAACTGATTGCGCGCGAGAAGTCCTTGCAGGACGCCAACGCCCGCCTGCTCGAGCTTGAAACTGTCGTGCGTGACCTGCAGAAACTCGTGGAGCTCAGAACCCAGGGGCTTGCACAGTTGCAGCAGCAGGCCACGCCGACGCCATCTGCCGCGCCTGTCGTGCCAGCGCCGACAGTGGCGCCAGCTGAGACAGTGGCGCCATCGGGCGAGGCCGACGGCGAGGAAGCGCTGCCGGATGTCAGGGACTTGCTCAATGACGAGCCCGCTACCGCCGTAGCCGCCGCGACAGCCACCGGCAACGATGCTCCACAAGAGAGAGTCGCCGCAGCGCCGCCGGTTGCAAAGGCAACGCCAGCACCTGTCGAGGTGGCCCCGCCCGTACGCCCTGCACCTTCGCCTGCACCCGCGCCAGCGCCTGCAACTGAACCCAGCATGCTCGACTTCATCCTCGGTGATCCGATGCTGCTTGCCGGTGGCGGGAGCATCGCGATTCTGCTGCTTGGATTTGCGGCCTACCGGATGCGCCAGCGCCGCAAGGACGAAGAGGATGGTGATGGCTCACTGTCGGCGCTGAGCGAAGACCAGTCTGGTTCGCATTCGGTGTTTGGGGTCAAGGGTGGACAGTCGGTGGATACCGGGGCGAGCAGCGTGCTGCACACCGATTTCAGCCAGTCGGGTCTGTCGGCGATCGATGCGGACGAGGGCGTGGACCCGGTTGCCGAGGCCGATGTATACATGGCCTACGGACGCGATGCCCAGGCCGAGGAGATTCTCCTCGACGCGCTCAAGGTCGACTCCAGCCGTCCGGCGATCTATCTCAAGCTCCTCGAGGTCTATGCGGCGCGGCCGAGTGTGAAGCAGTTCGAGGCGGTGGCAACCGACTTCTATTCGCGTACCGGTGGTCATGGTGACGAATGGAAGAAGGCCTCCGAGATGGGGCGCAAGATCGATCCGGCAAACCCGCTGTATGCCGAAAGCACCCGGGTTCGGGTGGAAGATGCGCCGATCACTGAGACATCGAAGGAGCCACCCGTAGTCGATGCAGGTTCGACCGGCGCGGTGGCAGGTGTCGCCGGCGTGACAGCCGCGGGGCTGGTGGCTGCTGCTGCGGCGCAGGCCGATCAAGGTGCTGAGAGGCCGATGGACGTTTCGCTCGCCGATCTTGATTTCACCAACGGACCAGTGGAGCCGAGCGCGTCGCAACTCAAGGCGACCTGGACTGTACCGGGTGACTTGCGGCAGTTGGGTGAAGCCGTCGAGAACGGTGGTGTTCGTGATGTGGCCAATGCGCTCGACATGGGAGCGATGGCGCCCGAGCCCGAGGAGAACCTGCTGCCGGAAGACCTCTCAGTGCTCGACTTCGATCTGGATGCGACCCCTGAACCCGTGCCAGTGCCGGAAGAGGCGCGGCCCGCGGCGAAGAGTAGCGAAACAGCCTCTGGTGGTCTGACCTTCGATCTGGACATCGACGCCGATCAGGGCTTGGCGTTTGACGCCACTCCCGCAGTGCCTGAAGCGCCTGCGGGTCGTCGCGACATCAGTTTGGACCGCACGGTTGTCGGTACCGAACTGGATCTCGATCTTGCTCAAGCGGGCGCCGATATCAGCCTCGAGTTCGATGCGCCTGCCGCACCTGTCAAGCCCTCGCTTGCCAAGGTTGGTAGTGGGCGTGAAGGCGTTCGGGAGCGGCCGGCGGTGGTGACCCACACGAGTGGCAGCGAAGATGCAAGCCTGCGCGCAACGGTGATCCAGTCTGATTCGTTGATGATGGATGACGACAGTTCCGAGATGGATCTCGAGAAGACCGGTTTTGACAACAGCTTGCTCGACTTCGATTTCGATCTGGACAGTTCGATTCCCGAACAGGTGGCTGAGGTCCGTCCGCTCGACCTCTCGAATATCGACCTCAACCTCGAGTTGCCCGACATCCCCGGGTCACCGTTGCCCGAAGTGCCCACATCCGCGATTGACGACATTACGGTTGATGAGGCACCGTCGATTCTTTCTGACGCAAGCCAGGAGGTCGATACCAAACTCGATCTTGCTCGTGCTTATGAAGAGATGGGCGACAAGGAGGGCGCCCGGGAGTTGATAGAAGAGGTCATTCGTGAGGGCAATCCCGCGCAGGTCGCCAAGGCGAACGCACTGTTGGCACAGCTTGGTTAAGTGTTCGGACGATAGCAAAAGGGGGCTTCCACGGCCTGAGACGGCGTTCATGGATCAATCGTGCATCCGGGCGTATTGATTCTGGCGTGGATGATCGCCGTGGGCCTGTTGCAGACCCTGGCCAGCTTGCATTTGCTGGTGGTGATCACGGTTCTCGCCGTCGCGGTCTGGGTTTATGCACCCGAGCGGGCCTGGCGGCTGGTGAGGCGGGTGAGGTTCTTGCTGCTTGCAATCGTGGTCTTCTTTGCGGGGTTTACCCCCGGTGAAGCCTTGCTCACCGACTTTCCGTCGCTAAGCCCCTCGCGTGAGGGGCTTGTGCTGGCGTTCGACCATGCTGCCCGCCTGGTAGCAGTCGTGTTGGGGGTCGCAATCCTGTTGCAGCGTTTGTCGCCCGAAGCGCTGATCGCGGGCTTTCTTGCCTTGCTCGGACCGTTTCAGCGACTCGGATTTCCCGCCGAGCGCGTGGCGGTCAGAACCTTGCTGGTGCTCGAGTTCGTTGAATCATCTGCGCCCCGCCAGTGGCAGTCCTGGGTGCACGACCGGGACGACGAAGTGCCGGAGCCGATACGGATCATGGATGTGCCGTTTGGTCTTGGCGATCGGGTCGTCCTGCTCGCAATTCTTGGGTTCGCGGTGCTCGCCGTGATTTTGGTGATCCGCGGATGAGAATTGCGCTTGGTGTTGAATACGCCGGCAATGCGTTCGAGGGCTGGCAGAGCCAGCGTCATGGTCGCACCGTGCAGGACGCGCTCGAGCGCGCGATTGGGTTGATCGCCGGTCACCCGGTGCGGCTCCACTGCGCAGGTCGCACCGATACCGGAGTACATGCCAGCATCCAGGTCGCGCATTTCGACACTTTTGCCGAACGCCCGGTTTCGAGCTGGGTGCGAGGCGTGAATAGTCGTCTGACGGTGCCGGTCAGTGTGCGCTGGGCGCTCGAGGTGGACGACACCTTTCATGCCCGCTTTCTCGCCTGTGCCCGGCGCTATCGCTACATCCTGCACAACAGCCCGGTCAGGCCTGCCTTGCTGGCCGGCAGGGTAGGCTGGTTTCATCCGCCTCTTGAACTCGAGCCCATGTCGGCAGCCATCGGCGCCCTGGTGGGGCGGCACGATTTCTCGGCATTCCGTGCTGCAGGTTGCCAGGCGAAATCGCCGCTCAAGATCATGCATCAGGCAAGCGTACACAGGGATGGCGAGTACTTTGTCTTCGACTTCTACGCGAACGCCTTTCTGCATCACATGGTGCGCAACCTGGTTGGTGCGCTGGTATACGTGGGCAAGGGGCATCATCCGCCGCAATGGTTGGGCGAGGTCTTGCAAACGGGCGACCGCAGCCGGGCAGCCCCCACCTTTCCGGCGGACGGGCTGTATCTGTGCGGGGTCGATTACCCTGACCGCTGGTCGCTACCGGGGGAAGGGCGTATCATCCGCCTGCCCCGTCTTCCGTGTGTCTGAATGAATCGAACCCGTATCAAGATCTGTGGCCTGACACGCATCGAGGACGTATTTGCCGCCGTCGACGCCGGCGCCGATGCGATCGGCCTTGTCTTTTATCCGCCGAGTCCCCGTTTTGTGAGTTTCGAACGTGCAGCCGAACTGGTGCGGGCGGTGCCGCCGTTCGTGACCACGGTGGGGCTGTTCGTGAATCCCGCGCCCGCCTTCGTGGAACAGGCGCTGAAGACGGTCCCTCTGCAGCTGTTGCAGTTTCATGGCGATGAATCCGAGGCTGAATGCGCCCGATTCGGGCGCCCCTGGATCAAGGCCGCGAGGGTACGAGCCGGCATCGATCTGGTAGAATTCTGCTCTTCTCATCCGTCCGCAGTCGGCATTCTTCTCGATGCATTCGTCGAGGGCTATGGCGGCGGCGGCAAGACCTTTGACTGGTCCCTGATTCCTGACGGACTCGGTCGTCGGCTGATACTTTCCGGCGGGCTCGATGCCGGAAACGTGACCGAGGCCATCCGCCGTACCCGACCTTGGGCGATCGATGTGTCGAGCGGGGTCGAGTCTGCCAAAGGCATCAAGGACGCGGAACAGATCGCTGCCTTCATCATGGGAGTTCGAAATGCAGATGTCTGATGCACCCTATGTTTTCCCTGATCCGACCGGCCATTTCGGGCCGTATGGCGGCGTATTCGTGGCCGAGACCCTCATCCCCGCGCTTGAGGAATTGCGCCTGGCGTATGAGGCAAGCTGCACCGATCCGGCCTTCAAGGCCGAGTACGAGTACGAGCTCAAGCATTTTGTCGGGCGCCCGAGTCCGATCTACCATGCCAAGCGCTGGTCCGAGATTCTCGGAGGTGCGCAGATCTATCTCAAGCGCGAAGATCTAAACCACACCGGCGCGCACAAGGTCAACAACTGCATCGGTCAGGCGATGCTCGCCCGGCGCATGGGCAAGCCGCGGGTGATCGCCGAGACGGGGGCGGGCCAGCATGGGGTCGCTACCGCAACCGTGGCAGCGCGTTACGGCATGGAGTGCGTGGTTTACATGGGCTCTGAAGACGTTCGTCGCCAGGCTGCCAACGTCTACCGCATGAAGCTGCTCGGGGCAACCGTCGTGCCGGTCGAGTCGGGCTCCAGAACCCTGAAGGATGCGCTCAACGAGGCGATGCGCGACTGGGTGACCAACATCCACAACACTTTCTACATCATCGGCACGGTGGCGGGGCCGCATCCCTATCCGATGATGGTGCGCGACTTTCAGACTGTGATCGGCAAGGAATGCCTGGTGCAGATGCCCGAGCTTGCCGGCCGTCAGCCCGATTATGTGCTCGCCTGCGTGGGCGGCGGCTCGAACGCGATCGGGATCTTTCATCCGTACATCGATGTGGAAGGCGTGCAACTGGTGGGCGTCGAGGCGGCGGGCGAGGG
>JAEUNS010000323.1 GCA_016790005.1 Zoogloeaceae bacterium | reverse complement strand
GCATTGTGCGGCCTTTGAGGCTGCAGCGGCAAGCCGATGGTTGGAGCGCGACTCTGGCACGGATACACTGCAACATTCACACGAATACCCATGGAGTTCGAGATGGCGATGCATTTATGGCTGATCTACCTGGTTGCCGTGATCGGTCTTTCGCTGACACCTGGTCCTAACAGTCTGCTTGTCCTGACCCATGGCGCGCTGCATGGTCATCGCAAGGCCTTGTTCACCGTATCTGGTGGTGCGCTTGGCTTCGTTGCGCTGATTGCGTTGTCGATGCTGGGTATCGGTGCGCTGCTGCAGGCTTCGGCGGGGGCGCTCGCGGTATTGAAATGGGTGGGCGGCGCTTATCTCATCTGGCTGGGCATTCAGCTCTGGCGTGCGCCGGCGCTCGATCTGCAGAAGCCGGCGAATGCAGTTGCCAGTGGCGGGATGGCGCTCTTTCGCCAGGGTTTGCTGGCGGCAGTGTCGAATCCCAAGGTGTTGTTGTTCTATGGCGCATTTCTGCCCCAGTTCATCGATCCGCAGCGCGATCTGCTGGTTCAGTTCGTGGTGATGGCGGTGACCTTTGCGACCGTCGAGTGTTTCGTCGAGTATCTGCTGGCGCGCCTCGCGCATCGTATCCGGCCGATCCTGGCGCGCGCGGGCAGGCGCTTCAACCGGGTCTGCGGCGGCATGTTCGTGGTCATGGGCGCGGCCTTGCCGATGACGCGCTGACCTGCTTGCCGCTCGGCGTGGTGTCGTGGCGGCAAGCGGCGGGTTCAGAGCTCGAAGGCGTAGTCGACGGTAAGGGGCGCGTGATCGCTGAAGCGTTCGTCCTTGTAGACGGCGGTACGTAGCGCCGTGGCTGCGATGGCGGGGGTTGCAAGCTGATAGTCCAGCCGCCAGCCCACGTTCTTGGCCCAGGCCTGGCCGCGATTCGACCACCAGGTGTAGGCTTCGTCGGTGGCCTGCGGGTGGAGTCTGCGATACACGTCAACCCAGCCCGCTTCGTCCAGCACGCGCGAAACCCAGGCGCGCTCTTCGGGCAGGAAGCCCGAGTTCTTCTGATTCGATTTCCAGTTCTTCAGGTCGATTTCCTTGTGGGCGATGTTCCAGTCGCCACACAAGACCACTTCGCGCCCACGCTGGGCGAGGTCCACGATGTGGCCGAAGAACGCATCCATGAACCTGAACTTGACCTGTTGGCGTTCATCGCCGCTCGAGCCGGATGGCAGATATAGCGAGATTACTGATAATCGGTCATACACCAGTTCGATGTAGCGGCCCTCGGAATCGAACTCGGGAATGCCCAGACCTTCGATGATCTGGTTGGGCTGATGTTTCGCGTAGATTCCGACGCCGCTATAGCCCTTCTTCTCGGCGTAGTGGAAGTACCCGAACCAGCCCTCCGGGTTGAGCATTCGGGCGCTCATGTCGGCAGTCTGGGCCTTGAGTTCCTGCACGCAAACAAAATCGGGTTGTTGCAACGGCAACCAGTCGAAGAAACCCTTGCGCTCGGCCGAGCGGATGCCGTTGAGGTTGGCGGTGATGACGCGTAACATTCGTGCACATTTTCCGATGACAATCACGGCACGATGTTAGCCTCATTCCCGACTCGGCGGGGTGCCGGACACCAACTGGCCCAGATCTGGTTTGGGCGCCGGGAGCGCTTGCAGTGCCACAGACCATTATCCACATGAGCTTCAGTCGCGAATTCATATCACTTGCATGCGAAAAGGGGGTACTGCGCTTCGGTGCCTTCGTCACGAAGGCAGGGCGTAATTCCCCGTATTTCTTCAATGCCGGGCTTTTCGATGATGGGGTCTCGTTTCGGGCCTTGTGCGGCTTTTATGCAAACGCAATCGTGGCTGCGGGCATTCCATTCGACATGTTGTTCGGACCTGCCTACAAGGGTATACCGCTGGTGGCGGGGGTCGCGATCAGGCTGGCGGAACAGGGGGTTAACAAGCCCTTCTGCTTCAACCGCAAGGAGGCCAAGGATCATGGCGAGGGCGGCACCCTGATCGGCGCGCCGCTTGCCGGACGGGTGCTGATTCTCGATGACGTGATCTCTGCGGGAACCTCGGTGCGCGAATCGGTCGAAATCATCAGAAGCGCGGGTGCCGTTCCGGCCGGGGTCGTAATCGCGCTCGACCGTATGGAACGCGGAGCGGGGGAGCAGTCGGCGGTTCAGGAGGTGCGGACCGTTCATGCGATGCCGGTTGTCGCCGTGGCGACACTTACCGATCTCATCGACTATCTTGGGGATAATGCCGAGCTCGCTGCCAATCTCGAGGCCGTGCAAAACTATCGGAAGACTTATGGGATCGCCGACCAGGGCTAGCCTGCTGTGCCTACTGATGCTGGTAGCCGCGCCTGAGCTTCAGGCGCAGGCGGGCAACGGCAAGAGCACGAGCAAAATCATCTTCTGCTGCGAAGACGACAAAGGCAGGCCAGTGTGTGGTGACGTTTTGCCCTCGCAATGCTATGGCCGGGCGTATCGCGAGATGACTCCGCAGGGGGTCATACGCAGACAGGTCAGTGCGCCGCTGACCAAGGCCGAGTTGGCCGAGCGCGAGGCCGAGGCGAGGGCACGTGCCGTAGCCGAGGCGCGTGAGCGCATTCAGCGCCGCCAGGATGAAGCCTTGTTCGAGACCTACCCGACGCTTGAGGCGATTGACGAGCGCGAGGCCCGTGCCCTGGCCGAGGTAGACCGCAGCGTCGAGGCGGTTCTGGTGCGTGAGCAGGAATTGCTCGAGCAGCGCAAGCGGTTTGATGAGGAGACCGAGTTCTACCGCGGTCGTGACCTTCCCCGGGATCTCAATAGTGCATTGCAGGTCATCGATTCTGAACTTGCGTCGCACAAGGAGTTCATCAAGCAAAAGGATGCCGAGCGCGCTGCGATTCGGGATCGTTTCAATGCCGACCGCTTGCGCTACATCGAGCTTCTCGCCGAAGGCTACAGGCGGCGTTGAGCGTCGATCCCGGCGTGTTGTCGCGCCCCACCGGGCTGCCTGGCCCTTCGTTCCCTTGTTCTGGATTCGATAATGAGTGTTGTGGAAACATCGATCGTCAAGGCCGCCTGCCCGCACGATTGCCCCGATACCTGCGCCATGGAGATCACGGTCGAAAGCGGCCGGGCGGTCAAAATCCGAGGTGCGGCAGATCATCCCTTCACCAACGGGGCGCTGTGCACCAAGGTGGCCCACTACCTCGAGCGCACCTACTCCGATCAACGTCTGCTTCACCCGATGAAGCGGGTCGGTCGCAAGGGCGAGGGGCGATTCGAGCGCATTAGCTGGGACGAGGCGCTTGCAACCATCAGCGAGCGCTTCAAGGCCATTGCCGCCGATGATCCGCGTGCGATCCTGCCGTACAACTATGGCGGCACCCTGGGCTTCGTTCAGGGCGCGAGCATGGACATGCGTTTTTTCAACCGACTCGGCGCGTCACGCCTGGATCAGACGATCTGCGCCGCGGCCGGCGCAGCCGGCTGGAAGGCGAGCGTCGGTGCTTCGATCGGTATGGACCCCGAAGCCATCGTCGATGCCCGCCTGATCATCATCTGGGGCGGCAACCCGGTGGTGTCGAACCTGCATGGCTGGCGCTTCATGCAGGAGGCAAAACGCCGTGGCGCGCGCCTGGTGTGCATCGATCCATGGCGCACCCAGACGGCTGAGAAGTGCGACCTCCACCTCGCCCCGATGCCGGGTACCGATACCGCGCTGGCGCTGGCGATGATGCAGGTGCTGATCGAGGCCGATCTCGTCGACCATGACTACATCGCGCGCCACACCCTGGGATTTGCGCAGCTGGCCGAACGGGTCAAGGCGTGCTCGCCCGAGTGGGCGGCACCGCTGACCGGTTTGCCGGCAGATGCAATCCGGGCGCTCGCACTCGATTACGGCAACACCCGGCCGAGCGCGATTCGCTTGAACTACGGACTCAACCGCTGTCACGGCGGCGGCATGGCGGTGCGCAATATCGCCTGCCTGCCGGCGCTCACCGGCGCATGGCGCCATCCTGCGGGTGGTGCGCTGTTGTCGACCTCGGGCAACTTTCCGGTCGACCAGCATGCGCTCGAGCGTCCCGATCTCTATCCCGACCCGCAGCGCCATCCACCGCGGCACATCAACATGTCGCAGATTGGCGAGGCCTTGCTCGACGAGCGTGATCCGCCGGTCAAGGGAATCTATGTTTACAACTCGAACCCGGTCGCGATCGCACCCGACAGCAACCGGGTCCGGGCCGGGTTCATGCGCGAAGACTTGTTCTGCGTGGTTCACGAGCTGTTTCAGACCGATACGGCCGACTATGCAGACATACTTCTGCCGGCCACCACCCAGCTCGAGCATCGTGATGTGCACAAGGCCTATGGCCATCTCTATGCGGTGGACAACCAGCCCGCCATTGCGCCCCTGGGCGAAGCGAAGTCGAATTCCGAAGTCTTTCGGCTGCTCTCCCGCGCGATGGGTTTCACCGATGCGGCACTTGCGGATTCGGACGACGCGATTGCCGCGGTGGCCTTCGCCAGGCGCGACACGCGTGCGCTGGGCCTTGATACCGCGGCGCTGGCCGAGCGCGGCTGGGCGCGACTGAATCTGCCTCGGCCATTTGCGCCTTTCGCGGCGGGCGGTTTTCCTACGCCCTCTGGAAAGTGCGAGTTCTTCAGTGAAAGCCTGGCCGCGGCCGGCCTCGATCCGCTCCCAGCATGGGTGCCTCCGCTCGAATCACCCGTCAGCAGCCCCGAGCTTGCCGCGCGCTATCCGCTGGCATTCCTGTCGCCCCCGGCGCGCAACTTCCTCAATACCAGCTTCGCCAATCTGCCCAGGTTTCTCAAGCAGGAGGGTGGGCCGACGCTCGAGATCAATCCGCTCGATGCAGCCGGCAGGGGTCTGGTAGAAGGGCAGCGGCTGCGCATCTTCAATGATCGCGGCGCGTTTCATGCCCGCGCAGTGATCACCGAAAGGGCGCGGCCCGGGGTGGTCGTGAGCCCGTCGATCTGGTGGCAAAAGCTCTCGGGTGATGGTGCGAATGCCAATGCGGTCACGTCGTCGGCGCTCACCGACATGGGGGGCGGGCCGGTGATTTATGACTGTCTGGTCGAGATCCAGGCCGTGAGCGAAGGCTGATGGGCGGGCGTCGCACAGTCGAGGAAGTGGCCGACTGCATACGGGATGCCGAATCGATTCTGTTCATCACCGGCGCGGGGATTTCAGCGGATTCAGGCTTGCCCACTTATCGCGGTATCGGTGGGCTTTACCACGAGCGGCTGACCGATGACGGACTCACGATCGAGGACGCGCTTTCCGGGGCGATGATGGCGCTGCGGCCCGAGATCGCCTGGAAGTACATCGCCGAAATCGAAGCCAATTGCCGTGGTGCGCGACCCAATGCAGCCCACCGCTTCATTGCGGCGCTCGAGCGCATCAAGCCGAATGTGATGACGCTCACCCAGAATGTCGACGGCCTGCACCGGATGGCCGGCTCGAGCAGGCTGATCGAGATTCATGGCACGATCCATCGCTTGCGCTGCATCGAATGCCACCACGCACGCACGGTAGCCGATTTTTCCGGTCTGGAGATACCGCCCGCCTGCCCGGTCTGCGGCGGACTGTTGCGCCCGGATGTCGTCTTGTTTGGCGAGTCCCTGCCACAGCGCGAGATCATGCAGCTCGAATCGGTGCTGGCGGGGGGTGTCGACCTGGTGATTTCGGTCGGCACCACCAGCGTGTTTCCCTATATTTCGGGTCCGGTGTGGTGGGCGATCGAAACCGGCATTCCCACGGTCGAGATCAACCCGGGCGAAACCGAGTTGAGCCACGCGGTGCGATACCGCCTGAAAATGGGTGCAGTGAGCGCTTTCACCGAAATTCAGGCCCGGCTGCAATCGACGAAGTCGTAGATGGCAGCCGGGCCTGGGGTGAATTACAGCAGCACCCGTTCGATGCCGCCGTTGTTGGCGCGTTGCACGTATTCCGGCATCCAGTTCTCGCCGAGCAGCTTCCTGGCAATTTCGATCACGATGTAGTCTGCCTCGATGTTGCCGTCGTCGGAATAGCGGCTCAGGCCCTGCAGGCAGCTCGGGCATGAGGTCAGGATCTTGACCTGCGCGGCGGCTTCGCCCTCGCGCAGTGCGGCCGCCCCTTTCTCGATCTCTTCCTGCTTGCGGAAGCGCACCTGGGTCGAGATGTCGGCTCGGCTGGCCGCCAGCGTGCCGGATTCACCGCAGCAGCGCTCGTTGAGGTCCACCCGGGTGCCCATCAACTCGTTCGCGACCTTGATGCCCGAATACTGCTTCATCGGGGTGTGGCAGGGCTCGTGATACATGTAGCGGGTGCCGGTGATGCCTTCGAGCCTGACGCCTTTTTCCATCAGGTATTCATGGATGTCGAGTAGCCGGCAACCGGGAAAGATCTTTTCGAACTGATACTTCAGCAACTGATCCATGCAGGTGCCGCAGGACACGATCACCGTCTTGATATCGAGGTAGTTGAGCGTGTTGGCCACCCGGTGGAACAGCACCCTGTTGTCAGTGGTGATCTGCTGGCCCTTGTCTTCGAAGCCGGACGAAGTCTGCGGATAGCCACAGCAAAGATAGCCTGGCGGCAGCACCGTGGTGGCGCCGACATGGTAGAGCATCGCCTGGGTCGCGAGGCCGACTTGACTGAACAGGCGCTCCGAACCACAGCCCGGAAAATAGAACACCGCCTCGCTCTCATCGCGGGCGCGTTTGGGGTTGCGGATCACCGGGATGACCTTGTCGTCCTCGATGTCGAGCAGCGCGCGGCTGGTACGCTTGGGCAGGTTGCCGGGCATCGGTTTGTTGATGAAGTGAATCACCTGCGCCTTGATCGAGGCACGACCGAGCGTGGCCGGCGGTGCCTTGACTTGCTCCTGGATCAGGCCCATCGACTTGCCGATGCGGTGTCCGAGCCGCTGTGCCTTGTAGCCCCAGTCGATCATGCCCTTGCGGATGATCTTGATCGTGGTGGGATCCTTGGCGGTCAGGAAGGCCATCGCCGCAGCAGTGCCGGGGTTGAAGGTCTTCTTGCCCTGCTTGCGCAGGAGGTTGCGCATCTTGATCGACACATCACCGAAGTCGATGTCGACCGGACAGGGCTTCTCGCACTTGTGGCACACCGTGCAGTGGTCGGCCACATCCTCGAACTCCGACCAATGGGCCAGCGAGACCCCGCGGCGGGTCTGCTCTTCGTAAAGAAAGGCCTCGATCAGGAGCGAGGTGCTGAGGATCTTGTTGCGCGGGCTGTACATCAGGTTGGCGCGCGGCACATGGGTCGAGCACACCGGCTTGCACTTGCCGCAGCGCAGGCAGTCCTTGATGTCATGCGCGATCTCGCTGATCTCGGTCTGCTCCATGATCAGCGATTCATGCCCCATGAGGTTGAAGCTGGGGGTGTAGGCGTTGTCGAGATTGCCCGACGAGACGCCGTCACGGTCGCTTCTGCGCAGCAGCTTGCCGCGGTTGAACCGGCCTTCGGGATCGACCTTCTGCTTGTAGGTCCAGAAGTTCGCCATCTCGTCGTCGGTGAGATAGTCGAGCTTGGTGATGCCGATGCCGTGCTCGCCGGAGATGACCCCGTCCAGGCTGCGTGCCAGCGCCATGATGCGGTCGACCGCGCGGTTGGCGGTCTGCAGCATCTCGTAATGGTCGGAGTTGACCGGCAGGTTGGTGTGCACGTTGCCGTCGCCGGCGTGCATGTGCAGGGCGACGAAGACGCGGCCGCGCAGCACCTCGCGGTGGATCTCGGCGATGCGGGCGAGGATGCGCGCGAACAGCGCGCCGTCGAAGGTCTGCTCGAGCAGCGGGCGCAGCTCCTCCTTCCAAGACACGCGGATCGAGTAGTCCTGCAGGCGATGGAACAGGGTCGGGCTGGCGGCGCGGTTGGAGAGCTCGCCGGCCTGGACGCCATAGGCGGCGAACTGCGGCTCGGCCTCGGCGAGGGCGAGGTCGAGCTTGTCCAGCAGC
>JAEUNS010000316.1 GCA_016790005.1 Zoogloeaceae bacterium | reverse complement strand
AGTCCGATACGAGGCTCTGGCGGTTCTGAACGAGGCAATGGAACACTGGGAAACCAGGGTTCTTTCGCAGATTGCGGCCTAACCCCTCGAGCAAGCTGACCCGCTACGGCAGGTACTGTAAGCCCGGCCTGAGGTACTCCGTACATTGTCTCAGTCCGGGCTTACAGTACCTGCTTCCGCGGGCAGCTTACCTCGAACGTTGAGCGACCGCTTTCCGCCGACGCAGATGGCGGCAACGGGTCGGGTGCCGTCGGACGCGCAGTACCGAGGCCGACATGACGAATACGTGAGGCGGGCCGATGCTGGCCGTCCGGTCAGGCTGCTGAGCCACCCCCTGAAGGAGTCACAGCGCTCGCATGTGACCCGCCATCCGAGACGTCAGTCGGCGTCATCCAGACCGGAACAATCTGGACATGAATGCCCGGCTGGCCTTGCTGTGACCGAAATGGCGGCCGGTGACACGAGTGTTCGGTCTACCCCAACCAGGAGGCTTGAAGGCCAACCGGTTCGTGGTCGTCTACTCTCCCCCGCCTTCCCGAGTGGCGGCTGCACGCCGCAGCACCAGCGGGGCGCCCCCGTGGCTGCGTTTGACCAGCCAGGTCGCGAGCGCCGAATCCATGTAGTCGGCATGGCCTGGAAACCAGTCCATCAAGGCCTGGGCGAGTTCGCGCACGATCTCGCAGTCGCCATCGGCCAGGTGCTGGCGCACCGCGCGTACCGATTCGAGCACCTTGTCATGCTCGTCGATATGGCAGTCGCGCGCGGGAAAGTCATTCGCGCGCATCCAGGCGTTTTCCTGTTCGAAGTGCGCCAGCGCGTGCGCCTCGAAGACCTCAAGCGCCGCGGGCAGTTCAGAGTCGGCGCTGTTCAGGAGGCGATCGACCAGCGTGACGAACTCGCGATGGGTGTCATCCATCGCACCATGACCGAGCAGGTACTGGTCATTCCAGACGAAAGTGGCAGGGGTTTGCATTGTCATCAACCTTTGCCCGGAATCGCCCGGGCCATATAGACGCCCCAGACCGTCACCACGATTCCGGCCAGCGCAAGCGCGCTCAAGCGCTCGTCGAACATCAGCCAGGCAATGATGGCGGTGCACGGCGGCACCATGTAGAACAGGCTCGCGACATGGGTCGCACTGCCCGTGCGAATCAGATAATTGAGCAGGCCGATCGCCCCGAGCGACAACACCAGCGTAAGCCACCCCAGTGCGAAAAGAAAGTCGCCGGTCCATTCGACCCTGAACTCATCGAACAGCAACAAGGCTGCGCCGGTCAGCACGGCCGCGGGCAGAAACTGCAGCACCGCGCCGCTACGATAATCGAAAGTCGAACAAAACCGCTTCTGGTAAAGCGTACCGAGGGTGATCCCGGCGAGCGCCGCGAATGCGGCCGGCACACCGGCCAACCCGAACCCGCCGTCGATGCGCGACGAGATCACCAGCAGCGCCCCGACCAGACCTATCGTGAGGCCTATCCACTGGCGCCGACTCACCCGCTCCGACAGCACCAGCGCAGCCCCAACTGCGGTGAGCAGCGGTTGCAGGCTGACCAGCGCACTCGATACTGCGGTCGGCAGCCCCTGCGCGATCGAGGTGAACACCCCGCCCAGGTAAACCGCGTGGATCAATACCCCGGTCACCCCGATGTGCAGGCAGTCGCGCCAACGGCTGGGCCAGGGTGCGCGCATCGCGAGCGCCAGCGATAGCATCAACACCACGACCAGTACGAAGCGCACCAGCAGAAAGCTGAGTGGACTCGCATCCGGCAGACCATAGCGCGCGCCGATGAAGCCGGTGCTCCAGAGGAAGACGAACAAGCCCGGCGCGACCAGCGGCAGGCCGTGGCCAAGCCGGCTCACCATGTTGTCGCGGGCCGCCACACCTTCCGGCCTGGCCCGGCCCGTCGGAAAACCGCTCATCCGCCGAGCCCGACCGGTGCCGGCGCGATATTCACGATCTTCGTGAACAGCGCTGCGTAGTCGCCCGCCGGGCCCGCCCACGGATTACCGTTGGCGACGAAGGCGGCGTCGATCTCGGCCCAGTCTTCAGCGGTGAGATGCTTTTGCGCGAGCGGGAAGACCTGGCGTTCCTCGGTGTTCATATGGTGCCATTCCTGCTCGGTATAGGCCTTGAGGGTGGCGTCGAAGTCCGCCAGGCCAGCCGCGCCGGTACGCTGGTAGTTCTCGAGCGCGGCGCGCAACGCTGCAATGCGTGCCGCGCCCTCGGCATGCTCGGCCTCGAGTTGCTCGATCACCGCGACCGCGGCGCTGCAGCGCGCGCGCAGGCGGGCGAAGAGGTAGTCGTTCTCCTTGGGGTGATGCACCACTTCGGGCACCTTGTCGATGTATTCGATCATCGCCCCCAGCAACTCGAAGTCCGGCTCCAGGCGTCCGGCGGCAATGCTCTTCACCAGCGCGTTCATGCCACTGAGCATCGCCGCAAGGGCACGGTGCTCCTCATGAATGATGTCTATGGATTTGCTTCTCATCTCGGGTAATCCTGTGTTGGATATGGTGAAAGTCGCCGCGGCCTCAAACGCCCAGATGCTTCTGGATCAGTTCGGGCTGCGCACGAATCTCGTCGCTGGTGCCGTTGAACACAACCTCGCCCTTGACCAGGATCATCGCCCGGTCGCAGATGCTGGTAACCGCAGCATGGTTCTTGTCGACGATCACGGTGGCAATGCCGGTCTGGCGAATCGTCTTGACGATGCGCCAGATCTCCATCGCGATCAGGGGCGCCAGGCCTTCGGTGGCCTCGTCGAGAATGAGTAGGTCGGGGTTGGTCATCAGCGCGCGGCCGATGGTCAGCAACTGCTGCTCGCCGCCCGAGAGCTGCCAGCCACCGTTGTTGATGCGCTCGCCCAGGCGCGGGAAGGTTTCCATCACCCGGTCGAAGGTCCATTCGCGCTGGCCGTCGAGGCCGGCGCGCGCCGACATCAACAGATTCTCGCGCACCGTCAGGCTCTTGAAGATGCCACGGCCTTCCGGAACATAGGCGATGCCTTGCTGCGCGGTGTGGTAAGTGCGGGCCTTGGTGTAATCATCGCCCCGCACCAGTACCCGCCCGTGGCGCGGACGTACCAGGCCGAGCATGCTCTTGATCAGCGTCGACTTGCCCATGCCATTGCGGCCCATGAGGGCGATGCCTTCGCCCTCGCGGATGTTGAAGTCGATGCCATGCAGAATGTGGCTGGCGCCGTAGTAAGTGTGAACTTCCTTGGCTTCGAGCAGCATGTTAGACATGAAAGCTTTCCTCCGTACCCAGATAGGCCTGCTGGACGGCCACGCTGGCCTTGATCTGTGCGGGCGGACCGCACTCCAGCAACTGCCCGTTGACCATGACCGTGATCATGTCGGCGACCGCGAACACCGCGTCCATGTCGTGCTCCACCAGCAGAATGCCGCGCGTCTGGCGCAGCCGCTTGAGCACCTCGACCATGCTGGCCGACTCTTCCGAGCCCATGCCGGCCAGCGGTTCGTCGAGCAGCAGCACCTGCGCGTCGGTGGCGAGCACCATCGCGACCTCGAGCTGGCGCTGCTCGCCGTGGCTGAGCACGCCCGACACCCAGTCCACCCGCTTGCCGAGACCGGCCTCGTCGATGCAGGCCCGCGCCTTTTCGAGCGCCCACTTCGCCTCCATCGCCTTGCTGAAGATTCGCCACGGGTCCTGGCGGCGCGACTGCGCTGCCAGGCGCACATTCTCGAGCACCGAGAACTGCGGGAAGATGTTGGTGCGCTGGTAGCTGCGCCCGATCCCGACCTGCGAGCGCTGCGCTGCGGTCAGCCGCGTGATGTCCTCGCCCATGAAATGGATCTTGCCCTCGGAGGGCGGCAGGTCACCCGACAACATGTTGATGCAGGTCGACTTGCCGGCACCATTGGGGCCCAGCAGCACATGAATCATGCCGCGCTCCAGCGTCACGCTGATGTCCTGGTTCGCGACCAGACCACCGAAGCGGCGCGTGAGCTTGTCGGCCTGTAGCAGCACTTCCTTGTTGTTTGTTTGACTCATTTCGATTCACCTCCGTGCATGGCGCGCTTGATGCGCCCCGGAATTCCCGCCAGACCACCCGGGAGGAAGAGCACGACCGCGACGATCACGCCCCCCATCAGCAACTGCCAGTACTTGGTGATGTCGGCAAACACCTCGCGCATCAATTCAAAGGCAAACGCCCCGGCGATCACACCCGCCAGATTGCCCATGCCGCCAAGGATGACCATCAGCAACACGTTGCCCGATTCATGCCAGGACAACAGCTCAGGCGTCACGAAACCGAACAACGTTGCATACAGGAAACCTGCCAGTCCGCCGAGGCCGCCAGCCAGCGTGAACGCGCCCAGCTTGTAGCGGAAGGTGAAGTAGCCGAGCGACTGCATCCGGTGCTCGTTGCTCTTGATCCCGACGAGCACCCGGCCGAAGGGCGACTGCAGCACGCGCGCCAGAAACAGGTACACCACGATCAGCGTGACCAGGATGAAATAGAACATGTGGATTTCGTTGTTGAGATCGAACGGCTCCCAGCCGAAGATCGCCGAGGACGGCTTGTTGTTGAGGTACGTACCGTCCGAACCACCTCCCAGCGGCGTGTCGTGGAAGATGAAGTAGGCCATCTGTGCAAAAGCCAGCGTCACCATGATGAAGTAGATGCCCTTGGTCCGCAGCACGAAGAGGCCGATCACGAACGCCGCGAGTGCCGCCAGGCCGATCGATGCCGGCAGCACATACCAGAGGCTGGCTGCTTCGTACTGCGGACTCAGGATTGCGACCGCATAGGCCGCAATGCCGAAGTAGGCCGCATGACCGAAGCTGACCAGGCCGGTAAAGCCGACCAGCAGGTCGAGGCTCATCGCGAAGATCGCCATCACCAGCACCTTGCCGACGAGCTCGATATAGAACGACTCGCCCGACAGCGGCACACAGGCGATGACCGCCAGGGCGACCAGCTTGAGAATGAAAGAAGTTTGTGCGTTCATGGTCTTAGCCTTTCTTCAGGATGCCTTCGGGGCGCCACAGCAAAACCACTGCCATCACCACGTACACCACGATGCCGGACAGCTCCGGCACGAGCACCTTGCCGAAGGTGTCGGCGAAACCGACGATCAACGCAGCAACCAGCGCCCCCCATACCGACCCGATACCGCCGATGACCACGATCACGAACGAGATGATCAGCACCTGGCTGCCCATGTTCGGAAACACCGAGGAGATCGGCGAGGCCAGCATTCCGGCGAGTGCCGCCATGGCCACGCCGAGTGCAAACACGATGCGGTAGACCATGTTGATGTTGATGCCGAGCGACTCGACCATGCTGCGGTCATCGTTGCCGGCGCGAATCATCATGCCCAGGCGGGTGCGCTGGATCACGAAGTACAGCGCGACCGCCAGTACGATACAGACGACCGAGATGGCGAGCCGGTACACCGGGTAGCTCATCACCTCGGTGAGCTGGATCGACGCATCCAGAAAGGCCGGAATCGCCACCCCGTGCACATCGTCGCCCACCAGCAGGCTGCGCAACTGCTCGAAGATCAGGATGAGACCGTAGGTCAGCAACACCTGCTCGAGGTGATCGCGCTTGTAGAGATGGGCAAACAACGCCCATTCCAGAAAGGCACCGAAAACCAGCGCCAGCGGAATGCCCAGCGCGATCGCGAGCATGAGACTACCGGTCGCGCTGGTGAGCACGAAAGCCAGGTAGGCGCCGATCATGTAGAAACTACCGTGCGCCAGATTGATGATCCCCATGATGCCGAACACCAGCGTCAGCCCGCTTGCCACCAGAAAAAGGAGCAAACCGTACTGCAGCGAGTTCAGCGTCTGGATCAGGAAGCTTGCAAAATCCATGACTGTCCCCCGCCCGGCCGGCTTGCGCCCGCCGGGACGACATATGCGTTATTTATTTGGCAATCCACGATGCGATGCTGAGCGGCGTTCAGCGCAGTTGCTCCCTCCCCTTCAAGGGGAGGGCTGGGGTGGGGATGGGTTGAACATGAGCTGCCGCACCCCATCCCCCTCCTAACCTCCCCCTTGAAGGGGGAGGAACAGGGAGCCAGAACTGACCTCGCGAAGTTGATTGCCTGATTACCAGAAACCAGGTGAAACCCGGGCGCTTACATCTTGCAGCCGCGCGCCGGGTCCTCGAGGCTCTTCGAGACGACCTCGACCACCACGTTCTCGCTGCCCTTGACCTCACGCAGGTAGATGTCCTGCACCGGGTTGTGCGCCCGAGACAGGGTGAAGGCGCCACGCGGGCTGTCGATCGTGGCCGCGGCCATGCCCTTGATGACCTCTTCCTTCTTCGAAGGATCGCCACCCGCAGCCTTCAGACCGGCATCGAACATCTGCGCGGCATCGTAGCCCTGCACGGCATAGACGTCGGGCTGGATCTTGTAGGCCTCGGCGTACTTGGTGCGGAAAACGCTATCCCGGTCGGTGGCGAGGCCATCGGCATAATGCAGCGTGGTCAGCAGACCCTCGCCAGCGCCGCCCATTGCGTCGAGGTTGCCATCGGTCAGGAAGCCCGGGCCGTAGAGCGGGATATTGCTCTTCAGGCCCGCCGCGGCGTAGTCGCTGACGAACTTGGCAGCGCCGGCACCGGCAAAGAACACGAACACGGCGTCGGGCTTGACCGAGGCGATCTCGGTCAGGAAGGGCTGAAACTCGACGTTGGGAAAAGGCAGCGTCATCTCCTTGACCACCTTGCCGCCACCCTTCTCGAAGGCCTCCTTGAAGCCGGCGACAGACTCTTCGCCGAAGGAATACTTCCAGGTCACGGTGGCGACCGTCTTGATTCCGCGCTTCGCCAGCGCCTCGCCCATCGCGTATGACGGCTGCCAGGCCGAGAAGGACGAGCGAAACACATACGGCGAACACAGCGGGCCGGTGATGTCATTCGCCCCGGCGTTGGGGACGATCATCAGCGTCTTGCTGTCGCGGGCGACCTTCGCCATCGCCAGCGCGACGCCGGAGTGCACCGTGCCGACCACGACATCCACCTTGTCGCGCGACACCAGCTTGCGGGCATTCTCGGTAGCCTTGGCGGGGTTCGACTCGTCATCGACCACCGCGTATTCGACAACCCGGCCACCCAGCTTGCCGCCGTTCTCTTCAACATACTGCTTGAAGCCGTTGGTAATGGCGTTGCCCAGTGCGGCATAGGTGCCGGTATAGGGCAGCATCAGGCCGACCTTGACCTTCTCCTGCGCCTGCGCCGCCCCCAGTCCCACGACCATCATCGCGGCACCGAGCACCAGTCTGCCAACACCCTTCATCTGCTTGTCCATTTGTCTCATCTCCTGTTGATATGGGTTTGCTGCGCTTGTTATTGCCTGAGTGAGTTCGTCACCCGACGCTTCACACGAAACGGGTGCTGACGCTGCCGAGCGACTGGATACGCAGGTTCACATGGTCGCCAGGGCTCACCGACACCGCCTCGGTGACGCCGCCGGAGAGAATCATCGTGCCGGCGGGGATCTCCTCGCCGCGCGCACCCAAGTGGTTGGCCAGCGCCGCGATCGCCGCAGCCGGGTGACCCAGCACCGCCGCACCGGCGCCGATCGCGACCGGCTCGCCGTTCTTCTCCAGCACCACGCCCAGGGTGCGCAGGTCCAGCCCGGCCACCGAGGCGCGCTGCCCGCCCAGCACGAAGCGGGTCGAGGAACAGTTGTCGGCGATCACGCTCTTCAGGTCGAACTTGAAGTCCTTGTAGCGGGAGTCGATGATCTCGATGCCGGGCATCACGAAGTCGGTCGCCGCCAGCACCGCGCCGATGTGGCAGCCCGGTCCGCGCAGCGCTTTCTTGGTGACGAACACGATCTCGGGCTCGACCTTGGGGTGGATCAGTTCGCTGTGCTTGATCTCGCCGCCATCGGCGACGCTGAAGTAATCGACGAGCCAGCCAAACACCGGCGTGCTCACACCCATCTGCTTCATCTTGCCGTGCGAGGTCAGGCCGGCCTTGAGGCCCACCACCCGGCTGCCGCGCGCGAGCTTGCGACGCAGGATTTCGGCCTGGATCGCATAGGCGTCGTCCCAGTCCATGTCGGGGTGGGCTTCGGTGATCTTGATCACCTCGTGCGCCTCGAGCTCGGCGTTTTCCAGGTGCTCGGCGAGCTGTTCGATGGTTTTCTGATTGAGGTTCATTGCTAAATTCCTTGTGGGGTAATCAAACGAAACGCACCGAGCAGCCGCCGATGCCGCCGATCTGCATGCGCAGGCTGTCGCCGGCCGCGACCGGCACCATGGCGCCCATTGCGCCGGAGAGCACGATGTCGCCCGCCTTCAGCGACTCGCCAAGCTGGCCGAGCATGTTCGCCAGCCACACGACCGCGTTCACCGGATGCTGCATGCTGGCCGCGCCGGCGCCGGTGACGACGATCTCGCCGTTCTTCTCCAGCACCATGCCGCACATCGCCAGATCGAGATCGGCGATGTCCACCAGTTGGTCGCCGAGCACGAACACGCCGCACGAGGCGTTGTCCGACACGGTGTCCTGGATGCGGATCTTCCAGTCGCGGATGCGCGAATCGACCACCTCGAAGCAGGCCATCACGCCTTCGGTAGCGGCCAGTACGTCGGCCGCGGTTACGCCCGGGCCCTGCAGGTCGTGCTTGAGCAGAAAGGCAATCTCGCCTTCGGCCTTGGGCTGGATCAGCGAGGCGGCGGGAATCGTCTCGCCTTCGTTGAACACCATGCGGTCGGTGAGCATGCCGAAGTCGGGCTGATTCACGCCCAGCATGTTCATCACCGCCTTGCTGGTGACACCGATCTTCTTGCCGATCACCCGCTCGCCGGCCGCGACGCGGCGCGCGATCATGCGGCGCTGCACCTGGTAGGCATCCTCGATGCGCATCTCGGGGTGGGTCTCGGTGAGCGGCGCGATCGGCGTGCCGGCAACGAGTGCGTCGTAGAGCGCGTCGCCGAGCCGTTCAATCGTGGTTTGGTCCATGTTCTTGTCTTCCATGTTGGGGTGCGGTGGGGTTCAGAGCTTGATGCAGACGTTCTTGAGCTCGGTGTAGAACTCCAGCGAATGCACCCCGCCCTCGCGCCCGATGCCGGACTGCTTGGCGCCGCCGAAGGGGGTGCGCAGGTCACGCAGGAACCAGCTGTTCACCCACGCGATGCCGACCTTCATGCGCTGTGCGACGCGGTGGCCGCGCGAAATGTTGCTGGTCCACACCGCGCACGACAGGCCGTACTTGTTGTCGTTGGCCTTGGCGAGCACCTCGGCTTCGCTGTCGAACGGGGCGATGTGGCAGCACGGGCCGAAGATCTCTTCCTTGATCACGCGCGCGGTCTCGGGCAAGCCGGTCCAGATCGTCGGCTGAACCCAGCAACCGTCGGCGAGCGCACCCGGCATGTCGGGCACACCACCACCGGTGACCACCGTGGCGCCTTCCTCGGCCGCGATGCGGAAGTACGACAACACCTTCTGCTGGTGCTCCTTGCTGATCAGCGGGCCCATGCCGGTGGCCGGGTCTTCCGGCACGCCGATCTTGAGCTTCTCGGCGCCGGCCTTGAGCGCGGCGACGAATTTGTCGAAGATCGGACGCTCGACATACACCCGCTCGGTGCCCAGGCACACCTGGCCGCAGTTCGCGAATGCGGAGCGCAGCGTGCCTTCGATCGCGGCGTCGAAGTCGCAGTCGGCGAACACGATCGCGGCGTTCTTGCCGCCCATCTCGAGCGATACCGGGCGCGAGCCGATCGCGGCGGCGCGGTTGATGATTTCGCCGGTGCGGGTTTCACCGGTGAAGGTGATCGCATCCACATCCGGATGGGTGGTGAGGAACTCGCCGGCCGAGTTCGGCCCGAAACCATGCACCACGTTGTACACGCCCTTGGGAATGCCGACCTTGTTCATCACCTCGCCCAGCAGTGCTGCAGTGCGCGGGGTCTCTTCCGAGGGCTTCACCACCACGGTGTTACCGCACGCGAGTGCCGGGCCGACCTTCCAGGTCATTAGCAGCAGCGGCAGGTTCCACGGGCAGATCACGCCCACCACGCCCACCGGGCTGCGGTAGCCGTAGTTGATCGCGGTGCCGCCGTCCGGCGTGGCCATGTCAAAGAACTCGGTCGGGGCGTTCTTGACCATATCGGCGAACACCTTGAAGTTGGCCGCGCCACGCGGGATGTCGATGTGGCTGGCGAGGCTCTTCGGCTTGCCGGTGTCGGCGCATTCCGCCTCTAGGAACTCGTCGAAGCGGTTGGTGATCTCGGCGACCAGCGCCTCGAGCAACTCGATGCGTTTTGCCAGCGGCATCGTGCCCCAGGGGCCGTCCAGCGCGGCACGCGCTGCGGCCACCGCGGCGTCGACTTCCGCCTTGCCGGCCTCGGCCACCTGGCCGATCACTGCGTTGGTGGTCGGCGTGCGGTTCTCGAACCACTTGCCGGTGGCGACGAACTCGCCGTTGATGAAATTCAGAATCTTGTCTGCGACCATGATGGTTCCTGTTGCTCCTGTGTGTTGAATTGGGGCATCGCTTTCGGCTTGCCCGCCCTGCATGGCATGTGCGCTCAGGTCACGACGCTCAGGAAGCGCTCGTTGAGCTGACGATCGTGGTAGAAGATGCCGGTGCCGACCTCTTCGAAGGTCCAGGTCAGCGGCGCATGGTCCGGATAGGTTTCATAGCCGCCGGCAAAGGTCTCGAAGCGGTTGCCCGAGGGGTCGAAGGCGTAGATCGTGGTGCCGCGGGTGATGCCGTGGCGGGTCGGGCCGATGTCGATCGAGACCTTGTTCATCGACATGATGTCGGCCGCGCGCAACACCTTCTCCCAGCTGTCGAGCAGGAACGAGAGGTGATGCAGCTTGCCCGG
>JAEUNS010000252.1 GCA_016790005.1 Zoogloeaceae bacterium | reverse complement strand
CGCCAGATCGCTGGCGAACTCGCCAGCCTGACCCATCACGTCTACACCGACTACGCGCCCCTGCTCGACGCCTGCCCCGACAAGACCCTGCTCGGCCAAAGGCCGATCCTCGAACTCTTCGACACCGCCGCAGGCCTGAAGCACGAGCGCGCGCATTTCGCGCTGCGCGAATCACTGGGCTTCAGAGTCGAAGAGATCGGTGCCGCCGACATCGCCGATCTCGAACCCGCACTGGCCGGAAAATTCAAGCACGGCCTGCTGCTGCCCGACTGGCGCGCCGTCAGCGACACCGAAGGCTTCATCGCGGCGCTGACGCAGAGTTTCATCGAACAGGGTGGCACCCGTGTTCGGGCCTCGGTCACGGGCCTTGACCAGCGCGACGACCGTGCGACCGGGGTAGCCCTGGACAGCGGCATCCATCTGCCCGCCGACCATGTGGTGGTCGCCGCCGGCACCGGCTCGAAGCGGCTCTTCGGCGCGCTGGGCGTCAGCATTCCGCTAACCGGCATCGCCGGCTATCAGGCCGTGCTGGCCGAGCCCGAGGTGGAGATTCGTCACTCGGTGATCTACGCCGACGGCGGTTTCTGCTTCGCTCCCATGACCCGCGGCCTGCAGATCGGCGGCACCATCGAGTTTGCCGGCGACGGCGCCGAGCCCAACTTCAAACGCGCCGAGATCATCCTCGAGAAGGCGCGCCGCATCCTGCCACAGCTCTCCACAAAAAAGGTCGAATTTGGCATCGGCTACCGCCCCTTCCTGCCGGATACCAAGCCGGTCATCGATCGCTCGCCCCGCCTGGCCAATGTGCTGATCGCTGCGGGTCACGGGCAACTGGGCCTGACGCTGGGTGCCACCACCGGGCGGCTGATAGCGGACCTTGCGGCGGGTCGCCAGCCGGCGCAGAACCTCGCGCCGTTCAGCGCCAGCCGATTCTGAGACCTTCACTCCACCAAGAATTCGTCACGACTGGAACATCACCATGCATACATATGATCGCCTGTACATCGACGGGCAATGGGTAAGCCCACTCAAGGGCCGCAGCTTCGAGACGCGGGATCCGAGCACCGAATCGGTGATTACCAGCGTGGCGGCCGCCACCGCCGAGGACGTCGACCTGGCCGTCAGGGCTGCACGCAAGGCCTTCGACACTGGCCCGTGGCCACGCCTGAGCGGCGCCGAACGTGCGCTAGTGCTGCGCCGCATCGCCGCAGGCATTCGCGACCAGCAGCAGGCGCTGGCCGAAATCGAGGTGCGCGACAACGGGAAACCCTTGCCCGAAGCGTTGTGGGACATCGGCGACACCGCCGGATGCTTCGACTTTTACGCCGGGCTTGCCGAACAGCTCGACGCCAACCGCGAGCGCCCGGTCGTGCTCGGCGATGCCCGTTTCAGTTCGGTTGCCCGCAAGGAAGCCATTGGCGTTGCGGGTGCAATCATCCCGTGGAACTTCCCGATGCTGATGGCCGCCTGGAAAGTGGCTCCGGCGCTCGCGGCGGGCTGCACCATGGTGCTCAAACCCTCCGAACTGACCCCGCTCACCGCGCTGCACCTCGCCGACATCGCCGACCAGGCCGGCCTGCCGCCCGGTGTGCTCAATGTGCTCACCGGCTTTGGTGCCGATGCCGGCGCGCCCCTGAGCGAACACCCGGGCGTCGACAAGCTGGCATTCACCGGCAGCGTGCCGACAGGCAGCCGCATCATGCAGGCCGCGGCACGCGACATCAAGAACATCAGCCTGGAGTTGGGTGGCAAATCGCCGTTCGTGATCTTCGATGACGCGGATATCGAACGCGCCGTCGAATGGATCCTGTTCGGCATCTTCTGGAATCAGGGCGAAGTCTGCTCGGCCACTTCCCGCATACTGGTGCAGCGCGCACTGTACGAACCCTTGCTCGAACGCCTGGCGCAAGAGGCGCAACGCATCACGATCGGCAACGGACTCGAGCACGGCGTTCTGCTCGGTCCACTGGTCAACCGCGACCAGTACGACAAGGTGCTCCAGGCCATCGCGCGCGGTCGGGCGGAAGGCGCCCGCCTGGTGAGCGGCGGCCAGCGCCCCCCACACCTGGCGCACGGTTACTTCGTCGAACCCACCGTGTTCGCCGACGTACCCGAAGACAGCTGGATCTGGAAGGAGGAGATCTTCGGCCCGGTCGTGTGCGTGCGCCCCTTCGACACCGAAGACGAGGCGGTGAGCGCCGCCAACGATTCGCGCTTCGGGCTGGCCGCAGCGGTCATGTCGGCCGACCTGGCGCGCTGCGAGCGCGTCGCACGGAGCCTGCGCGCCGGCATCGTATGGATCAACTGCTCGCAACCGACCTTCACCGAGGCCCCCTGGGGCGGCTACAAGCAGAGCGGAATCGGACGCGAACTGGGCGAGTGGGGTCTCAACAACTATCTTGAGATCAAGCAGATCACCCGCTTCGACAGCGACCAGCCCTGGGGCTGGTACATCAAGCCGGAAAGGAAAACGCCATGAACCGCGAAAGCACGCTCGATTTGCTGCTGGTCCACTGCCAGGGTGAGATCGGCAAGGTCATCATGGGTGGCGCGCCCGAGATTCCGGGTGCGAGCGCCCTGGACAAGATGAACCACATCAACGCGGTGGATGACAGCTTGCGGCGCTTCGTGACCTTCGAGCCCCGCGCGAGCGTCGCGATGTCGACCAACCTGCTGATCGCACCGACGCGACCGGATGCCGATGCCGGCTTCATCGTGTTGCAGGCGGATCGCGCGCATCCGATGTCGGGCAGCAACTGCATCTGCGTCGTGACCGCACTGCTGGAAAGCGGCCGGGTAACGATGCACGAGCCCGAAACCATCGTTCGGCTGGATACGCCGGCCGGACTGGTGGTCGCGCGCGCGGTCTGTCGCGACGGGCGCTGCCTGTCCGTGAGCCTCGACAATGTGCCCTGTTTCGCAGAAGCGCTGGACCTCGCGATCGAAACCTCGCGCTGGGGACGCATCCATGTGGACATCGCCTTCGGCGGCGTGTACTACGCGCTGGTCGACGTGGCGCAGACCGGCCTGAGCATTGCCCCGCAACATGCACGGACATTGGCCGAGGCCGGTATCGAGCTAAAAACCCAGCTGGCCGAGCAGGTCACGGTGAAGCATCCCGTACTGGCCGGGGTGGACACGATCGCGTACGTCATGTTCAGAAGCCCCGAGCCGGATGGCGCGGTGCGCACCTGCACCACGCTGCAACCCGGACGGGTGGACCGCTCTCCGTGTGGTACCGGGAGTTCCGCCAACCTGGCGACACTGCATGCTCGCGGTCTGGTCGCTGTGGGCGATCGCCGCACTTCACGCTCGATCATCGGCGGCGAATTCATCGCCGAAGCCATCGGCGAAACGCAAGTCGGCGCGCGCCCGGCTGTCTTGCCGCGCATCACTGGCAGCGCCTATGTCTATGGTCGCGAACAACTGCGCTACTCGGACGATGACCCCTTTCCTCGCGGCTTTGCATTGTCGGATACCTGGGGGCCGCAGGTGCATTTGCTGCGCTGAACGACACGACACTTCGGCGCAAGCGCAAAAGGGGCTTAAACTTGCGTCCGCTCCATGGGGCCCGATGCTCGCCGGCAACGGCGGGCAGACGTGAGGCAAATTATTCTCGAGACAAGGGACTGACAGGATTGCGCACCAAAGCCAACCCAAAAACGAATGAGGCCGGAGAGGACAAGGGCGAAGACGCCCCGGCCAAGGAGCGTCGCCACGGCGGACGCTATATTTACGACGAGCTGCGCCAAAGCATCCTGACCTTGA
The DNA here is from genome assembly GCA_016790005.1 of Zoogloeaceae bacterium. Classification (GTDB taxonomy): domain Bacteria; phylum Pseudomonadota; class Gammaproteobacteria; order Burkholderiales; family Rhodocyclaceae; genus UBA2357. The sequence goes on along the minus strand of JAEUNS010000252.1, from coordinate 7,458 downwards.
AGCTGAGGCCGGGCGAGCCGCTCGACGAGATCTCACTGACCGAGCAGTTCGGGCTGTCGCGCTCGCCGGTGCGAGATGCGCTGGCAAGACTCGTCAGTGAAGGTCTGGTCACAAGCCTGCCCAATCGGACGACCATCGTCACGCCGTTCGAGATTGCCGAGTTTCCGAACTACATTTCGGCCCTCGATCTGATTCAACGCACGGTCACGCGGCTGGCCGCGCTGCACCGGAGCGAAGCCGACATGGTCTCGATCGAGGCGGCCAATGCAGCGTATATGGCCGCGATCGAGCGTGGCGACTTCCAGGCGATGGCCGAGTTGAACAAGAGTTTCCACCTCGAGGTGGCTCGCGCAGCCAAGAATCCGTATTTCCTCAACTATTACGAGAAGCTGTTGGGCGAAGGCCAGCGTCTGCTGCATCTGCATTTTGACTACATCCTGAACGAACCCAGTTCCACCCGGCTTGGCCGCGATCACGATGACATCATCGACGCCATCCGTGCCCGTGACGCCAATCGTGCCGAGACGGCTGCGCACGAGCACACCTCGCTGTTCCAGAAGCGCTTTCTGGATTTCATGCAGCAAAACCTGACCGCCCGCATTTCAGTTTCCAGATAGCCTCGACACACGGGTCAGGCGTCTCGCGACCAGCCAATCCGATAGATGCGGCCGTTGTGCGCGCCCTCGACGCTCTTGGCGTAACCGAGCGCGGCCACTTTGGCGGGCACGGCGGGGGTGCCTCTGAAGAATGGCGCGTAATCGGGCAGCGCCTCCTCGATCACCGTCGGGCTGACCAGGTTAATGCGCAGTCCGCGCGGCAATTCAACCGCGGCGCCGCGCACGAAGCCCTCGAGTGCGCCGTTCACCATGGCCGCCGATACCCCCAGGCGAATCGGCTCGTCGTTGAGAAGTCCGCTGGTCAGCGTGAACGAGCCGCCGTCGGTGATGTGCTTCAGACCAATCGTGACCAGGTTGACCTGCCCCATGAGCTTGTTGTGCAGGCCGAGCTCGAACTGCGCAGAGGTGAAATCCGCAAGCGGCCCGAAGTGAACCGAGCCGGTCGTGCTGACCAGCGCATCGAATGCGCCAACGAATTCGTAGAGCCGGCGGATGGACTCCGGATCGGTGATATCCACCGGGCAATCGCCCCCGCTGCGGCTCGCGCGCACGACCTCGTGCCGTTGGCCCAACTCCGCCGCGACCGCCTTGCCGATGATGCCGCTTGCACCTACGAGAATGATCTTCATGTCGGACTCCGTTGTTCAGGGTGAACGTCTCGGGCGGCCCCGCGAGTGGGGCCGCCCTGCAGGCGCCGGTCGCGCTCAGCCGTTGCTCGGGAAGGCGAATTGCGCCGCCTCGTGAGTCTGACGCTTTGGCCAGCGCTGCGTAATGGCCTTGCGACGGGTGTAGAAGCGCACCCCATCCGGGCCGTAGGCATGAAGATCACCAAACAGCGAGCGCTTCCAGCCGCCGAAGCTGTGGTATGCCACCGGCACCGGCAGCGGCACGTTGACCCCCACCATGCCGACTTCGATCTCGTCGCAGAACAGCCTCGCCGCTTCGCCATCGCGGGTAAAGATGCAGGTGCCGTTGCCGTATTCATGAGCATTGATCAGCTCCATGGCCTCTTCGAGGCTCGCGACACGCACCACACACAACACCGGGCCAAAGATCTCGTCGGTATAGATGCTCATGTCCGACTTCACATGATCGAACAGCGTACCGCCGACGAAATAGCCTTTGTCGTGCCCCGCAACCTTGTAGCCTCGACCATCGACGACCAGTTCGGCCCCCGCGGCCACACCAGCATCGATATAGCCAAGCACCCGGTCGCGCGCGGCGGAAGTCACCAGCGGCCCCATGTCGAGGCCGCGGGATGTGCCGGGACCGACCTTGAGCGCCCGGATCTGCGGGACCAGCTTGTCCAGCAGCGCATCGGCGATCGCGTCACCCACACAGACCACAACCGAGATCGCCATGCAACGCTCGCCGCACGATCCATAGGCCGCGCCCATCAAGGCACTGACGGCGTTGTTGAGGTCAGCATCGGGCAGCAGGACGGCGTGATTCTTGGCCCCACCCAAGGCCTGGACCCGCTTGCCACGCCGGCCGCCCTCCACGTAGATGTACTCGGCAATCGGGGTGGAACCGACAAAACTCAGCGCCTTGACCTCGGGCGCAGCGATGAGCGCATCGACGGCCTCCTTGTCGCCGTTGACCACATTCAGCACGCCCTTGGGCAGTCCGGCCTTGTGGAGCAACTCGGCGATGAGCAGCGTCGAACTCGGGTCGCGCTCCGAAGGCTTCAGGATGAAGCAGTTACCGCACACGATGGCCAAGGGATACATCCACAGCGGCACCATGGCCGGGAAATTGAACGGTGTGATGCCCGCGACCACACCCAGCGGCTGAAACTCGCTCCAGGCATCGACGCCAGGGCCGACATCGCGGCTGTGCTCACCCTTGAGAATCTCGGGTGCGGCGCAAGCGTACTCCACGTTCTCGATACCGCGCTTGAGTTCGCCCACGGCATCCTCGAGGGTCTTGCCATGCTCCAGGCTGATCAACTCGGCGATGGCATCCTGGTTCTCTTCAAGCAATTGCTTGAACCGGAACATCACTTGGGCGCGCTTGGCCGGCGGCGTATTGCGCCAGGCCGGATAGGCCGCCTGGGCCGACGCAATCGCCTTCTTGAGCGTGGCGGCGTCGGCGAGCACGAGCTGTGCTGAAACTTCGCCGGTCGAGGGATTGAAGACGTCCGCTCTACGGCCTTCGCCGATGAAGCGCTCGCCGTCGATCAGGTGTGCAATGGTGGACATGGACCAAACTCCTTGAATATTGATTGGAAAATTGAAAACTGAAAGAAGAGATGACGGAGTCCGGATCGGCTCAATCCAGCGTCGTCAGGGTTTCGCCGACCGCATCGAAAAGGCGGTCCAGCTCCTGCGGTGTCGAAGTGAACGGTGGCCCGAACTGCAGAGTGTCGCCACCAAAGCGAACATAGAAACCCTTGCGCCACAGCTGCAGGCCCGCCTCGAATGGGCGGATCGTGGCATCACCCTCGCGCGGGGCGAGCTGAATTGCACCCGCGAGGCCGCAATTGCGAATGTCGACAACATTGCGGCTACCCCGCAAAGCATGCAGAGCCTGCTCGAAATGCGGTGTCAGCTCGGCCACCCGTTGAACCAGGTGCTCCCGCTGCAAGAGTTCGAGCGCGGCCAGCCCCGCAGCACAGGCAACCGGATGGGCCGAATAGGTATAGCCGTGACTAAATTCGGAAAGGTGCTCCGGCATAGCCTGGCTCATGAACGTGTCGTAGATCTCGCTGGAGGCAATGACCGCCCCCATCGGGATCGCGCCGTTGGTGAGTTGTTTGGCGACATTCATGATGTCCGGCGTCACACCGAAGAACTCCGCGCCGGTGGTCTTGCCCATGCGACCGAAGGCGGTAATGACCTCATCGAAGATCAACAAGATGCCGAACTGCGTGCAGATCTCGCGCAGGCGCTGCAGGTAGCCCTTCGGCGGCACGATGACACCCGCCGAACCAGACATCGGCTCGACGATCACCGCCGCGATATTGCTCGCGTCGTGCAACTCGATCAGCTTGAGCAACTCGTTTGCAAGCTCCACACCGCCGGTCTCGGCCTGGCCGCGGGTGAATGCGCAACCCGCCTGAAGCGTGTGCGGAAGGTGATCGACATCCAGCAACTGCCCAAACATCTTGCGGTTGCCGCCGATGCCGCCCAGGCTCGTGCCCGCGATATTGACGCCGTGATAGCCGCGTGCCCGGCCAATCAACTTGGTCTTGGCGGGCTGCCCCTTGAGGCGCCAATAGGCGCGGGCCATCTTCACCGCGGTGTCTGCACACTCCGAGCCGGAGTCCGTAAAGAACACGTGGTTCAGATCACCCGGCGCGAGCTCGGCCACCTTTTCGGCCAGTTGAAATGACAGCGGATGACCAAACTGAAACGCGGGCGAGTAGTCGAGCGTACCCAATTGGGCAGCCACCGCCTGCTGGATCTCCTTGCGCGCGTGCCCTGCACCGCAGGTCCACAGCCCGGAAAGACTGTCGAACACACGCCGGCCCTGGCTATCGAACAGCCAGTTGCCTTCTGCTGCGACAATGAAGCGGGGATCCTTGTGAAAATTGCGGTTGGCGCTGAATGGCAGCCAATGCGCCTTCAGGTTGAGGTTGAGGCTGGTGGCAGCCGGCGGCGGGGTGAAGATCGGAGAATTCATGACAGCGCTCCATGGATGTGGGAGGGAACTGTCCGAATTATGCGGGCTCCTTTAGTTGAGTAAAATACGTTTGTTCTTACATTCAGTTGTTATGATACTCACGCAATGAAAAAAGCGGCCATCACCCAGATCAGTGATTTCGACCTCCGCCTGCTACGGATCTTCAAGACCGTCGCCGAGGTCGGGAGCTTCACCGCCGCCGAGAGCACATTGGGCATCACGCGCTCGGCGATCAGCCTTCACATGAGTGACCTGGAACAGCGCCTTGGCATGCGCCTGTGCCAGCGCGGACGCGCCGGCTTTGCATTGACCGACCAGGGGCGCGAGGTCTTGCGGGCCAGCGAAACGGTGCTCGCCTCGATCGAGGACTTTCGTCGCGAGCTCAACCAACTACATCAGAGCTTGCGCGGTGAGCTCAACATCGGCCTGATGAACAACCTCGTCACCCAGCCGAAGATGCGTATCACGGCCGCGCTCAGGTCGGTTCGCCGGCAAAGCGACGGGGTACGCATCAACATCAGCATGAGCACCCCCAGCGAGATCGAACGCGGCCTGATCGACGGGCGGCTGCACGTCGGCGCCTTACCGCTCATCAACACACTCAGCGGGCTCGATTACAGCCCCCTCTACGATGAGCGCTCCTTGCTCTACTGCAGCCACACCCATCCACTTTTCGCCATTGCGGCAACTGCGGATCTGCAGCAATTACGGCGCACGGCCGCCGTGGCACCGAGCTACCGCATGAGCGCAGAGTCCATCGCACTCCACCAGGCCCTCGACTGCGCCGCGACCGCCACTGACCGCGAAGCCATCGCCTTTCTGATCCTCACCGGCGAGTACATCGGTTTTTTGCCGGAGCACTTTGCAGCAAACTGGGTCGAGAAAGGCCAGATGATCGCCCTCGCGCCACACCAGATGCAGTTCACCGTGACCCTGGCGATCGCAACTCGCAAGGGGCGCAGACAGAATCTCATCGCCGACTGCTTTCTTGCCAACTTGCTCGACGAACAGACAAAACCGTGACTGCAGAAGGTCAAGCTGCACACTTGGCAGGTCAACAATGCCTACGAATGCATGCTACGGAGCAACGTGGAACACCACTTCGTGATCGACAGCGCCAGTCTTTATCGTGAAGCTGGAAACCTGGATCGACGTTAAGCTCACCGGCAAATGAGGCTGCGCGATCAGCTCGGCGATCTCTGCCTGAAGGCTGACGCGGATCAAGGCCTTCCTGCCGCATGTCGGGTGCTTCAGTGCTTGGGCGGGCTCGGTGCTGATCTGCCTTGTCCGAGGCCCGGCCAATCATGCAGAAATTGAATCCATCGAGTTCGACGACTTACCTGCCCAGCGAATAGAACTCCGCGTTGGGCCGCATGCTGGTTACGTTGGCGATGCGGTTCGACATGCCGAAGAAGGCCGAGATAGCCGCGATGTCCCAGATGTCGTCTTCGGTAAAGCCATGAGTTTTAAGGGTTGCGAAATCGGCCTCTCCGACCAGGTGCGCGGTTTGTGAGACTTTCATGGCGAAATCCAGCATGGCCTTCTGGCGGTCGGTGATATCAGCCTTGCGGTAGTTGGTCGCGACCTGGTCTGCGATGAGCGGGTTCTTGGCGCGAATGCGCAGGATGGCGCCATGCGCGATCACGCAATACTGGCACTGGTTAACACCGCTGGTCGCCACCACGATCATTTCACGCTCGGCCTTGGTGAGGTTGCCCGGCTTCTCCATCAAAGCGTCGTGGTAAGCGAAGAAGGCGCGGAACTCGTCCGGCCGGTGGGCCAGTGTCAGGAACACATTCGGGACAAAACCCGATTTTTCCTGAACGGCGAGGATCCGGGCCCGGATGTCCTCGGGCATGTCTTTAAGGTCCGGAACAGGGAAACGGCTTACGACGGCTTGCGGTGCTTGGGTCATACTTTTCTCCTTCGGATGATGAAACGGGTTTCGTTGCTGACGCGGGCCTAGCGATTGACATCCACGACGACACGGCCGCGGACCTCGCCCTTCAGAATGCTGTCGGCGAGCGCAATGGCGTCGGCCAGGCCGACTTCGCGGCTGATCTGTCCGAGCCTCGCCACGTCGAGATCGCGTGCCAGGCGCTGCCAGGCCACCAGCCGGTCGGAACGCGGGCACATCACGCTGTCGACGCCCGCCAGGGTGACGCCACGCAGGATGAAGGGCGCGACGGTAAGGGGAAGGTCCATGCCCGCCGCCAGGCCGCAGGCGGTGACGACGCCCCGGTACTTGGTCGTGGCGCAGACGTTCGCCAGCATGTGGCTACCGGCCACGTCGACGGCACCAGCCCAGCGCTCCTTGCCCAACGGCTTGCCGGGGGAAGAGAACTGTGCGCGGTCCACAATCTCCGTGGCACCGAGGGCCTTGAGGTAGTCGGCATCTTGGGGACGACCGGTTGCCGCGACCACGGTGAACCCGAGCTTCGCCAGGACGGCCACCGCGACGCTGCCGACACCACCCGCCGCACCGGTGACCAGAATTTCTCCGTCTTCCGGCCTGACACCGTGCCGTTCGAGCGCCATCACGCACAACATCGCCGTGTAGCCCGCGGTACCGATCGCCATCGCCTGCCCGGGCGTGAAAGCCGAAGGCAAGGGCACCAGCCAGTCGCCATTCAGGCGCGCTTTCTGCGCCAGGCCACCCCAGTGCACCTCGCCCACCCCCCAGCCATTGAGCACGACCGAATCGCCCGTTTTGTAATCGGGATGAGTGCTTTCCTCGACCACGCCTGCCAGATCGATGCCGGGGACCATCGGAAACTTCCTCACCACCGGCGCCTTGCCGGTGATGGCCAGGCCGTCCTTGTAGTTGAGGGTCGAGTGGCTCACGCGAACCGTCACATTACCCTCGGGCAACTGTGCGTCCTCGAGGTCGTTCACGCTCGCACGGTAGCCCGAGCCGTCTTTCTCAATCAGTATTCCCTTGAACATGTCCTTTCCATTTAGACCGAACGTCTATAAAAGTATAAAAAAATTAGCCTCTCGGCAGGCTGACAAAGAAGAACTCGGCGAACACCTGCAAGAACGTCGCGGATTGCTCAAGCGTGGCTCCAAGGACTGCGCCCTTACAGCCAATCGAGAGTCAGCACGCTACACCCTGTCGCCATCTCGTCTGGCGTTCTCTCACCGCGTGCGCCGACTCGCCGACCAGTTGCTGATACACCGCCGGTGCGGTGTCGCCCTCGGTGTTGATCAGCAGGAC
>JAEUNS010000232.1 GCA_016790005.1 Zoogloeaceae bacterium | reverse complement strand
GATGGAGTTGTCACGACCACCGAAACCGGATTGCTTGTAGCCGCCGAAGGGTGTGGAAATGTCGCCCTCGCCGAAGCTGTTGACCGTTACGGTGCCGGCGCGTATTGCCCGTGCGCCACGAATCGCCCGCTTGCCATTCGCGGTGAAGAGCGAGGCTGCCAAGCCGTATTCGGTGTCGTTTGCCACCGCGATCGCCTCATCGAAGCTCGACACCGTAATCACCGCAAGCACCGGACCGAAGATCTCTTCGCGCGCCAGAAGCGAGTCGTTACTGCCCACATCCACGATGGTCGGCTCGACAAAGGCGCCATTCGAGTTTCTGCCGCCCATCAGGATCTCGCCCGGGTTTGCCTTCGCGATATAGCCGCACACCTTGTCGAAGTGCACCTTGGATACCAGCGCTCCGACGCGCACGGACGGGTCGAGTGGGTCGCCCACCTTCCACTCCCGCGCAAGCGCGATGACCTTGTCGAGAAGCCTGGACTTGATGTCCTTGTGCACGATCAGACGCGATGCGGCCGAGCAGTTCTCGCCCATGTTCCAGAACGCGCCGTTAACCACATGCGCGGCGACTACATCGAGCTGCTCGGCGTCGTCCATCACGATGCAGGGGTTCTTGCCCCCCATCTCGAGCACGACCTCCTTGAGGTTCGAGTCGGCCGAATAGCGCAGAAAACGCCGCCCCGTAGCCGTTGACCCGGTGAACGAGACCATATCCACATCCGGATGCAGGCCGAGCGGCTCACCCGCTTCCGAGCCGCGGCCCGTCACGACGTTCAGCACACCGCTGGGTACGCCCGCCTCATGCGCAAGCGCCGCCAGGCGCAAGGCCGTCAGCGAGGTCTCGGCCGCGGGCTTGATCACCACCGAGCAGCCCGCGGCGAGCGCCGGTCCAATCTTCCATGCCAGCATCAGCAGCGGGAAGTTCCACGGCAGCACAAGGCCGACCACACCCACCGGCTCGCGCACGACCATGGCGATGTGGTCATTCGAAGCAGGCGCCACCTGATCGTAGATCTTGTCGATCAGTTCGGCGTGCCACTTGATGCAATGGATCGTTTCGGGCACGTCGATCGTTGCACAATCGAAGATGGTCTTGCCGCTGTCGAGGCTCTCCATCACCGCAAGCTCGTCGGCATGCTGGCGCATGAGCTCGCAAAGCCTCAGCAATACATCCTTGCGTTCGGACGGGCGCAGTCTCGACCAGCGGCCATCATCGAAGGCGTCCCGCGCCTTGGCGACGGCCAGATCAACGTCTTCGGACGAGCACGCCGCCACTTCGGCCAGTGCGGCGCCCGTGGCCGGATTCACCGTCTGGAAGGTCTTGCCCGATTGTGCCGGGCGAAAACGGCCGTCGATGAAGGCCTCCGTCGGCAGAACCAGGTTGCGGGCAATCGCCTCGTATTCCTCTCTTGTCCGAACGCTGCTCATCGCTCAGGCCTCCGCCTTGATCGCTGCGATCGTGGCCTTGAGGCCCTTGATCACTTGTTCGAGCTCGGCCTTTTCCGCCTCGCTCAAACCCAGCAGGGGTGGGCGCACCGGGCCGGTGCGCAGCCCTGCGACCTCGGTGCCGTACTTCACGCACTGAATGAACTTGCCGCCTTGTTCCAGCACGCGCATCAGAGGCATCAGCGCGGCCATGATCCGGCGGCCTTTCGCGAAGTCGTTGTGCAGGACGCAGGTTTCATAGAGGAATACATGCTCCTCCGGCAGGAAGTTCGAGCCTGCACACGTCCAACTGCGCGCCCCCCAGGCGAAGAACTCGAGCGCCTGATCGTCCATGCCGCAGGAGACCGAGATTTCCGGATAATCGAGCGCGAGCAGGTGGAGGCGGTTGATGTCGCCCGAGCTCTCCTTGATGCCGACGATGTTCTTCGAACTGCGTACCTTGTCGAGAAAGGTGGTGCCCATCTGCACACCCATGCGGGCAGGGTAGTTGTACAGAATGATCGGCAGATCCGCGGCGCGGTCTATGGCCAACGCGTTGTGCGCGTTTTCTTCTTCAGTCGGCACCGAATACGGCGGCGTGCCCAGCAGGATGCCATCGGCGCCCATCTCGCGGGCACCGCTTGCCAGGGCGATGCTGTCGGGGGTGCGCATCGCGCCTGTCCCCACGATCAGGGGCACACGGTCGTTGACGCGGGCCTTGATGAAACGCGCCAGCTCAAGACGCTCTTCGACCGTCTGGGCATAGTTCTCAGCGGTCGAACCGCCGGAAATGATGCCGTGCACACCTTGCTCGACAAGGTGTTCGACGACATTC